>JANOBC010000064.1:0-4957 GCA_031411455.1 Limisphaerales bacterium | reverse complement strand
CTCGGCTGCGCGTGCCTGATGCCGCTCTCGCCGTTCATCGCGCACGCTGCGGGCTTAAACATCGCCATGACGCTCACCGTTTGCACCGTGCTGGCGTCGCTTGCGTGGCTCATCAACATCAGCTCGCTCGTGGTGGACGTTGTGCCGAAACATTCGCTTGGCACGGTCTTCAGCGTGGTGGCGACGGGCAGCACGATTGGCGGCATCATCATGAACATGATCGTGGCGACGATGGTTTCCGGGCCGTCCACCAAGCCGGACGGATTTCTCGACCACGCAATCAAGTCGGTGTTCGGCCCGCTGCTGGAACTGGTGCAAGGCCACGGATACGCGCAGTGGTTCTTGATCATGGCCTTTTTGCATCCGGTCGCGTGGCTGCTGCTGAAATTCGGCGGCGTTCACCGGCTCGGCAAAACGCCGAGTCCTTGAAAAACGCGGAAAAGTTTTATAACACAAACAAAATCACAATTATGAATCGCAGAAATTTTCTTCAACTGGTCACGGCGGCGACGGCGGGAACATTGTTGCCCGGTTGCGCCACGCCAACGTCGTCGGTTCGCGTCCACCCTCACGCCAAGCGCGGACTGGGCATCGGCACAAAGGCGGGCACGCAATGGCGGGAAAAAATTGAGCTATGCGGTGCGCGCTGGCTCTACAACTGGACAACCAAGCCGCCGGAAAACCTGCCCGCTGGCGTCGAGTTCTTTCCAATGGTGTGGAGCAAAGTGCGCGAGGATTCTTTCCCCCAGCTCCGCGCCGACTTGCGGAAAAATAAATTCAAGACTTTGCTCGGCTACAACGAGCCGGATCAAAAAAAGCAGGGCAACCTGACCGTGGAAGAAGCCTTGGAGCAATGGCCGAAGCTCATGGAACTCGGCGTGCGGCTCGGCAGCCCGGCGGGTGCGCATCCCGATCGTGACTGGATGAAGGCGTTTATGAAGGGCGTGGACGAACGCAAGTTGCGGGTAGATTTTGTGACGGTGCATTCCTACGGCGGCCCGAACGCGGACGCGTTGATGAAGCGCCTCGCGGCGGTGCATGAACTTTACGGACGGCCGCTGTGGATCACGGAATTTGCTATCGGTGACTGGAAGGCAAAAACCCGCGCCGAAAATATCTATCGCCCGGAGCAGATCACGGAGTTCGTCGGCAAGGTTTTGCCGCAGCTGGATGCGTGCAAGTTTGTGGAGCGTTACGCGTGGTTTTCAGCTAAGCCGGACAGCGCCGCCCTTGGTCCATGCGCTTTGTTCAATCACGACGGAACGCTCACGCCGGTGGGAGAAGCGTATCGCGCGGCATGATTCGCGAGCGGTCATAGATAAATTTAATCAGAACGGTTCCTGCCATCGTGCATCGAATTCGCGCTACGTTTCGGCCAATGAAATTTGAATTTTGAGATATGCACGGCCAGATCCGCAGTCCCAGATGAATTTTACCTTCCGGCTTCGTGAATTGCGCCGCCGATGATACCGCTCCGTTCCGCTTGGCAAGGACACTACGAAGCCGGCCCAAACAGATGGACTCGCCGTTTCGTTCCTCCTTGCCAATGCTCACGTCGCAAGCTGCGGCGGCTCATCCGGGAATGTCATTGGCAAAGCCTGCGTGATGCCATGGCGGATTCCTTCCTGCGCTGGCGGGACGGCCAAAAGCAGACCCCAAAAACCATCAATGAATATAAGGCGGCGTTGTCGGCGTTGTTCAGTTGGTTCCGCAAACAAAACCGCGCCGCCGCTAATCCGTTTGAACTGGTCACCAAAGTGGATGTGCGGGGAAAAGAAAGTTTTCACCGCCGGGCATTGAACGACGACGAGGCCCGGAAACTTCTGGCCGGTCCGCACCGACCGTTATACCTGCTCGCACTGCACACCGGATTGCGACGCGGTGAAATCAACGCGCTGCGTTGGGGTGATTTGCGTTTGGATGTGGTAAATCCGTTTTATATGGTTCCCGTGGCCAAAAGCAAAAGCCGCAAGGAGCAACCGCGTCCGCTTCATCCCGAACTGGTGAAGGAGTTGCAGGCGTTAAAATCAGCCACCAACGCGACGACGGAAACATTGGTGTTTCCAGAACAGGTGCCGGCGATGAAAGTAATTCGTAAAGACTTCAAGGCCGCAGGCATTCCGCTGGAGGATGAGCGCGGCTATCGGGTGGACTTTCATGCGTTGCGGATGACCTACATCACCCGCCTACAACGGGCAGGTGTTTCGCCGCGTGAAGCGATGGAACTGGCACGTCACAGCGATATGCGTCTGACGATGAAAACCTACACGGACGCGGCGCAACTGCCATTGGCGGCAACCGTCAGAAATTTACCTTCGTTTGATGACACACAAATAGACACACAAACTTTAGTCGCCGGCGGTCAATTGGTGTCACCAACAGTCATTGGCTTGAAGCCAATCAAAGTAGGGAAAACCTTTGAATACATTGACGGAAATCACGAAGAGTCACTCGCTGTCACGGCCGGTCACAAAAGTCAAAGTGGCGGAGAGAGGGGGATTCGAACCCCCGTTACGGCTTTTGACCGTAAACCGGTTTAGCAAACCAGCGCCTTCAGCCACTCGGCCATCTCTCCGTCATATTGATTTTACAGGGTTTTGACCTCGCCTGGGAATTCGCCGAATTCACAATCTGATACTGATTTCTGATACTACTTGCATTAAATCGAGCAAGTCCTCATCAAACGTCGACCAACCCGAATACGATTGGCAAAAGACGCAGTTCTCAAATTTAATCCGCTACGTTCCGTCTGGAACCTATTTTGCAAGACTTCGCTTCCGTGGCAAGCTGATTCGTCAGTCACTCAAAACGGACGTGCTCTCGGTGGCAAAGCTAAGGCTTGCAGACCTCGAAAAAAGCGAGCGTGAGGCGGCGGAATCAAAGGACTCAACCACCAAGGGTCGGATGACGTTCGGAGATTGCGTGGAGCTTTTCAAAACTCAAACCAACGCAAGCACCCTGCTCAAGGCTTCGGCCAAGCTGTATCGGATGGAAGCAATCGAAACAATTTGCAGGACCTGGCCGGGGATTAAAGCAATCGATGTCCGGCGCATCAGCACTAATGAATGCAAAATTTGGGCGGCGAAACTGAGCGGTGAATATGGGCATCTGCGGAACGATGCATAGCCAAGCTATGGCGCAGAAGGTCAAGTTTTAGCGAGCGAATTTCCGTGTAAAAACAATAGTTGAATTGGTGCAATTGGTTAAAGTGAAGGCCAAGGCGGGCCGGAGCTTCGGCGGCGGCAACTGCGAGCGGCGCAAGCCAAACCGCGCTGCCGAGCAGAATGGGCAGGAGAACTTTCACGGGTTCGCCATTTTCGGCGGAACTTTTGGCATCGAGGCAGGAATTGCTTTAGGATCGGAGTTTGCCGGCCAATCGTCGGTGCGGAACGGCGAGGCGGGCAAGCCTGCGCTGTTGATGAGATTGCAAGTCGGGTTGTCGGCCCAGGCGTAGCGGACGGCCACCGGGTTGGCGGTGTCGGGATGGCTGACAATGACCTTATCGCCCTCGATGCGTGCCACGCCGGGTTTCCACATCCGGTCAGCAGCGGCGATTTCAAAGCCGGTCAAGTCGCCCTCGCGGGCGCGCAGTCCACCGTCCGCGTGGCTGAAGGCCATCGTGACTTCACTGCCTTTCACCTCGTGGCCGGTCGGAAGTGGCCCGCAGGTGGAGGCGACTTTTTTCTGATAAACATCTCCCAACGCCCAGAGCGAGAGCCGGCGGCCGACTTCCTGTTTGTTCAAGGGGTGGATGTTGTCAGGCATACCGATGTCAATGGTGACGGCCATGCCGGTGCGGGGAAGCTGGAGCGTCTTGAGCATCGCCTCACGGACTCGCGGCCAGCCTTCACCCGGCCTGATAAAGTTCGGCAATTGCACCCAGGCAAAGAAGAACTCGTCGTTCCAGCGCTTGCGCCAGTCGGTGATCAAGGTGGTGAGTTGTTGTTGATAGAGTTCAGGATGGCTGGACTTGGTGTTGGCCTCGCCTTGATACCACACGACGCCGCGGAGCGCGTAAGGAATCAAGGGCGCGATTTTGCCGTTGAAGAGGCCGCCCGGGCCTCCATTTTGCGGTTGAGTTGCGGTTGAGCTAGCCGGTTTCTTGGGTGCGGGGTTCGCTCCAGCCTGGGGGTCAAATCCCGAAGCCGATTTGAGTTCAGGGTCAGCGGCTTGCGTTTCAGCAGCGATCCACAATTGGATGGCTGTGCCGCCGACGGACGAGTTGATCAAGCCGACGGGGACGTCGAGCTTGCGGTGGAGTTCGCGGCCGAAGAAAAACAGGGTGGCGGAAAATTTCCCAACCGTGTCCGGCGCGCAGACGGCCCAGCTGCCGGAGGCATCTGCCTGCGGAGTCTTCGCAGCGGGTGAATCCTCAGTGAACATGCGGATGCGAGGCAGATTCGCGGCGGCTTGTTCCTTGGGAAAACGGAGTGCCTTCTGGACTGTTAAGGCCATATTGGATTGGCCCGAACCAAGCCAAACTTCACCGACCAAGACATCCACCACGGTGATTTTGCCCCCAGGTTGCGAGGAAGTTACAACCAGCTCACGCGCCTCCGCAGAGGCGGGCATGGAGTCGAGACGCACCAGCCATTTTCCCGTGGCATCGGCGGTGGCGGTCTTCGTTTGGTCTCCGAAGGTGACGGTGATCTTTTCGCCCGGGTCAGCCCAACCCCAAACGGGAACGGCTTTTTCACGTTGAATAACCATGTGGTCGGAGAACAAGGCCGCGAGCTTGAGATCGGCGGCGGACAGGTTGGCGGCCAGGGCCAAAGGCCAAAGGAAGGCGAGGAGTCGGATGGGTTTCATATGGATTGAGACCTCTGATTAACGCGGCTTTGGCCATTTGACTTAATGTTGTTGGCATTCACCAAGGTAAAATTGACCAATCCGCGTTCGTTGCGAGCGGTTGACCGCTCTGGTTTTGCCGGGTTTCAGCCACTCGGCTCGCGTTGGG
>JANOBC010000063.1:0-5107 GCA_031411455.1 Limisphaerales bacterium | reverse complement strand
GTGCAGACGTGGAGCGCCATTGGCCGCGAATTCACCATCGCCACCAACCAGGTGGACTTCGCCGTGCCCGCCAAGTTCGGCCTCACTTACCGCGACAAGGACAACTCGAACAAGACGCCGTTGTGCATCCATCGCGCGCCGCTCGGCACGCATGAGCGGTTCATCGGTTTCCTCATCGAGCATTACGCGGGCAACTTCCCGCTCTGGCTCGCGCCGGATCAGGTGCGCGTCATCACGCTCAACGACGATGAAGCGTTGATCGCCTACGCCAAACCCATCGTGGCCGAACTGCGCGCGAACATGGTCCGCGTGGATTCGGATTTCAGCGCGACGCCGTTCAAGGCGAAGATTTCTAACGCGGAACAATTGCGTGTCCACACGATGCTGGTAATCGGCGGTCGCGACATGGAAGCCAGCGCGGTGAGCGTGCGTCTCCACCACGGCGGCCCGCAAGGCGCGAAGCCGAAGGCGGAAGTCGTGGCGGATATTCTCGCGAGCATTCGGGAGCGGCGGGCGTAAGCGCCTGCCTGCTTTTAACGCAAAGACGCAAAGGCGCGGAGTCGCAAAAGTGAACCGCGAACCACGCGAACCACGCGAACGCTTCTCCCTCTCCGCCTCGAACGGGGAGAGGGCCGGGGTGAGGTGTCGAAAGCAACTCGCAGCTTTGCATCCTTCGCTCGCTTCGTTATTCTCCACGCGAAATTTCATTGATGAATCTTCACGACCTAATTGAGCAGGCAGCTTTCGCGTGGATAACGCAGGAGAAAGCCAACGCCCAATCCTTGCCCGGCCAAATCGCGCTCCACATTGACAAGGCTGGAAAGCTGCGTCTGCCTCAACGCGAAGCCATTGAAATTTACCTCTGGCTGAAGTTCGTCGGCCAAAACCGTTCGCTGGCGGAAATCATTCGCGGTGGCGCGCTCCGCGATTACACCGACTCGCATCCGGCGCTATGCAAAGATGCCACCGCCGAATTTCTTTTTTGTTTCGCGCAAGCAAACGATCTCAAGACGCTTGCTGAAAAGGTCAAAGACGATCCGCTCGGCACAAAAGAAAACTGGAACACATTCCTTGATGCGCTGCTCCATGATTTCAAATACCCGAATTATCTTTTCAGCCTCCCGATGGGCGCGGGCAAGACGTATTTGATGGCTGCATTCATTTACTTGGACTTGCACTTCGCGCGGCTGCATCCGAAAGACCCGCGCTTCGCGAAAAACTTCGTGGTGTTCGCGCCGCAGGCATCCAAGACCGCCATTCTTCCGTCGCTGCAAACCATTCGGAATTTTGATCCGGCTTGGGTGTTGCCGCCTAATGACGCCGCCGAGCTTCGCCGCCTCGTTCATTTTGAGATTCTGGACAGCTTGAGTTCCAAGCGCCGCGACAAACTGCACGGCAACAATCCCAATCTCGAAAAGGTCAACCGCCTCACGCAGACCCGCGACTTCGGACTCGTGTTCATCACCAACGCCGAGAAAGTCGTGATGGAAAAACTCTCGGCGGAAGACCAGCAGATTGCCGACCCCACCAGCCTGTTCTACGACGAGAAGAAAGCGGCTGAAGTGGTGAAGGTCAACGCCCTCCGCGAAAAGCTTTCCCAAATCCCCGGCATCTCCGTGATTCTTGACGAGGCGCACCACTTCTTCAGCAGTTCCGGCGACGACGAAAAGAAACTCAAACTCGCCGTGGACGTGCTCAACCAACACGGTCACGTCTGCACCGTCCTCGGCTTCTCCGGCACGCCATATCTTCGCCACCACGTCCCGCTCGCCGGCTCAAAGGTGAAGCTCTCGCAAATCCAACTCATCACCTATCACTATTCGCTCGCCGATGGCATCGGGCGTTTTCTCAAAGTCCCGCACGTCACCGGCAAGAACATTGCCGCTGGCGAATTTGTCGGCGATGCGCTCACGAATTTTTTCAAGGATTACGACCGCACCTATCCGACCGGCACGGAAAGTAAAATCGCGTTCTACTGCCCCAGCATCGAAAAGCTGAACACGGAAATTCTCCCCGCCGTTCGCTCGTGGTATGCCGTGCACCGGCCCGGACGCGATGACGCGGAAATCTTTCGCTTCTATCGCGGCGTGAAAAAATCGCAGAAGTCCTGGGCGCTCCCGAAAGACAGCGACGCCATTTTTAACAACCTCGACCAACCGCACATCAAGAAGCGCGTCATCCTCCTTGTCGCCATTGGCACGGAAGGCTGGGATTGCAAGAGCCTCACCGCCGTCGCGTTGCCGCGCCGCGAGACGACGAAAAACTTCGTGCTGCAAACCACCTGCCGCTGCTTGCGCGAAGTCGTCTCCGCCAAGGATGAAACCGCGCTCATCGCGCTCGGCGAGGGCAATTACGAAACGCTCGACAAGGAGTTGAAGGAAAACTACGCGCTTTCCATCGCCGACCTGCGCGTTCACGCCGAGCAGACCATCAACGTTCTCGTCCGCAAACCCAAGCTCGGCAAGCTGAGTTTCAAAAACATCCGCCGCCGCTACTCCATCATCCGGGAGAAACGCGACCGTGACGTGGCTGCGCAACTCGGCAGTTTTGACTTTGGGATATTCAAGACGCAATTCGAGTTCACGCCCACCGCCACCGATGCCACCGTCGGCAAACGCGGACTTGCCAATGCCGTCACGCGCATCCTGACCGCCGAGGCTGCCCGCCATCGGCTCACGTTCTCCGATTTTCTTTCCGCGCTCGCCCGCGCGACGTGGGGGCGGTTCTCGGAATCCGATCTCGTGTCCGCGCATGATGCGGCGTTGCGCGGCATCCACTCACAAGTTCAGGCGCAAATCGGCTGGCTCGCCCTGCATCCCACGCTCTCGCTGGACGAAGTGATCGCCTTCGCCGCCGCGCTGCTCATGGAAAACATCAGCGTCAAACACGACGAGGTTCAGGAGGACGTGGAAATTGAATTGCTCGACTGGCGCATGAACCCGCCCACGATTCCCCATTTGAGCGGACGCTTCCTGCCGGAATTTCGCACCGGAGATATCCGCAGGTTCAACGAATTTCCGAACCGCTGGGAGGAGGAAATCAAATTCAGCCATCTGGACGACCACGACGTCACGTTCAACTACGCGCCTTACGCCTTTGATTCCCGTTACGAGGTGGACGCCGTGCAGGAACTTTCCAAGCTCGCGGAAATGCACAAGCTGGAGTTTTACTACAACGGCTACCGCAACGGCGCGCTGCAATCGCTCGTCATCCGCACGCCTTACGGCACATACACGCCGGACTTTCTCGTCCTCAAACGCAAGCCGGCGCACACGCCTTACCGTCGGCAGAAAGATTATGCGCCCGACACCATTGCCGGGCCGATTGACCGCGTGCTCATCCTCGAAACCAAGGGCAAAAAGTTTTATGACGCCGATTTTCAGGCGAAGGAGAAGTTCGTCAAAGAAGTTTTCTGCAAACACAACCCGCATTTCAGTTACCGTTGCTTTGTGGACGAGGATGACAACGACTTTTCCCGCCACCTCGCAGAAGTGAAGCAGGAAATCCAAAAACTATAACCACTTTCCCATCCCCACACCCTCTGCTAAACTGAACCCATGAGCGAAATTGTATTTCAAATCATCGAGGACGACACCGACGGCGGCTGCACCGCCCGCGCCCTCGGCCATTCCATCGTCACCGAGGCCGACAACTGGGAACAGCTTCGCGCCAACGTCCGCGAGGCCGTCCGCTGCCACTTCGATGAAGGCAAAGCTCCCGCCGTCATCCGCCTCCACCGCGTCATGGATGAATTGCTCGCCACGGCATGAAGCTGCCGCGCGATCTATCCGCCGCTGATCTGGAAAAGGCGCTCCGCCGCGCCTTTGGCTACCAGTTTGTCCGACAACTCGGCTCGCACCGCCGCCTCACCACGCAGACCGGCGGCGAACATCATCTGACCATCCCCAACCACGACCCGCTCAGGCCCGGCACGCTCCGCGCCATCCTTGGCGAAATCATGTCGCATCATCACCTCACGCTGGAGCAGGTGCTGCAACAACTCGGCCTCGCATGATCCCGCAACCCTACAAACCGCTGCCTTACACGATCTCGCCGGCGCGCGGGCAGGCGCTCTTGAATTTTGAAGGCCGCCGGATGCCGGAACACCTGCCGCTGTTCGAGGTGACAAAGGTGGAGGAAGTCCGCGCCGCCCAAACTTCCACCACGCCCGCCGTCGCGCCGAACCTGCTGCTGCACGGCGACTGCCTTTCCGCCTGCGCCTACCTCAAGGCCAACAACATCAAGGTGGACTTGGTTTATATTGACCCGCCTTTTGCCAGCGGCGCGAACTACGCCAAGAAAATTTATCTACGAAACGGCGGCAAAGAGGCTTTGGAAGGTGGCAATCCTATCGGTGAAGAAATCATGTATGGCGACATCTGGCAAAAGGAGGATTATCTCAACTGGCTGTATGAGCGATTGCTTGCCATTCGTGAAGTTGTGAGCGAGAGCGGTGCAATTTACCTCCATCTGGATTGGCACATTGGACATTATGTAAAAGTGCTGATGGACGAAGTGTTTGGTGAAGACAATTTTCTAAACGAGATTGTGTGGCACTATCCCGGGCGGGAAATGCACTTGGAAAACAAATTCAACTCCAAGCACGACATGATTTTTCTCTATGCAAAGTCGGTTGAGAATTTTCGCTTGCGAACTGAAGCTGTCGCACTCCCTTACGATAAAGAAGAACGTCTCGAAACATTGCGGCGAAAAGTTCACGCCGATCCCGATGGTAGAGAATGGGTCTGGGAAACACGCGGTCAAGCTGCGGGTGAGCAACCTTACAAACGATACGTAGATGACATCATCTCGCAAGGCCAAGCTCTCAATGATGTTTGGACGGATTTGCCATTCCTTCGCGGAAACGATCCGCAACGAACCGGGTATCCGACGCAAAAACCAAGCTGGCTCTTGGAGCGGCTAATCAAAGCGGGTTCAGACGAGGGAATGGTGGTAGCAGATTTTTTTGGAGGCAGCGGCACGACCGCCGATGTTTCGCACACCTTGAAACGGCGATTCATCGTCACGGACATTGGCACTTATGGAATTCAAACCACGCGCGACCGGCTTGCTGCTGCGGGTGCATCGTTTGATGTTCTGAAAATTC
>JANOBC010000062.1:0-24657 GCA_031411455.1 Limisphaerales bacterium | reverse complement strand
CCGACGATGAGGACGCTCATAAATAATGGTTAAGAAACGACCATAAGTTGGCTAATCTATTCATCCAAAGCCATCTTTTTCACCCAAGAATTCTTGCCTCGGAGAGATTGAATCCGCCAGCTTCTTTCGCTATCTACTGGTTGCGAATATGAGCTACAAAACGGGCAAATCAAAACCGATGACTGAAGTTTCTCTCAAGGATTGCCTGAAACACCCCATCTGGGAATGGGCGCTGGATGAAGAAACACTTCCCGGACATGACGAAACTTGGCAACGCCCAATCATTAGCACCAAAGACGTCACACCCGACATTACCGACCCGATTATTACGTTTCAGATTTCCGGTTCCAAAATTGTGGGAACAGCCATTTATGACCATGAAAAAAACTCTCTTACTTCAATTTCGATTTGCGATGGTGATGAGTGGGAAGATGTATGCGACTTGTCTGATATTCAAATGCCGGTTGAATTGATTGCCTTACCCACTATCTGCGGCGTGGCTGGCGCACGCTTTCTGTTGACTGATTCAAAATGCGATTTGGCGACCAGACTGGCTTCCGACGCTCCAAAGATCCCAGCAACTTCTCAGGAAAACCGGCAAAAAAAAATTGAGCCGACTTTAGCCTTTATCTTAAAAGCGGGTGTCTACAGCGGCCACATGTGTTCATGTGCTGACAGAGTTTTTCCAGAAATGCCAGGATTACATGTTTGTCCTGCTTGTGGATTTCGAACCGACTTTGAATTCACCAACCCCGACTTCCGAGTGCCATTTCGTAAATATGATTTCTTGGCGACTTACGATTGGGCGGAAATCGCTTCAGAAAAATTAAAGAATTTCTGTGAGGCAAATGGATTAACAGGTTTGCGGTTCATTCCTCTGCCAAAAAGCAAAGGTTTCTTTCATTTCATCGTTGATAATGTTTTACCTTTGGATGAAGAGCGAATCGGCTTAAAGAAGCAGAAGCTTTGCTCCCAATGTGGGAACTATCGTGAGGTGTTTGGGTTGTTCACGCGTCACCTTAGGAATCTCACGATTCCGCTTGGCGACGGGATTTGGCGATCAGACGTGCGAATTGGAAGTGGAAATATGAAACATTCTGTTTTGTATGTTGGATCAGTTACGCGGGATAAAATGAAGCAGGCCAATTTGAAGGGCGTTCATTTTGACAAGTATCCCTAGCAAGCGTTGCTCGTTTTTGTTCTATGACACCAGCATTTTTGCGGGTTCGCCAAACATTCACTACAAGTCATCGCTGCAAATTATTTCTTTTGAATCAATTCGATTTCGTAGCCTTCGGGCGCATCCACAAAGGCGATGACACTGCCGCTGGATGTCGTGGTGGGGCCGTCGGAAAATTTGAGGCCATGCTGCGCGAGGTGTTTCCCGAAGTCGGCTAGGTTGTCCACTTCAAACGCCAAGTGCGTGAGGTCAGACTGCACTTTTACGGGTTCGCTGCTCGGGAGAAAACAGATTTCGATCTCCTCGCTGCTCCCCGGCGCTTGCAAAAAAGCGAGTTCCGCACCCCGAGGCGATTTGTGGCGGCGGGTTTCGGCAAGGCCAAGAACGTCGCGATAAAATTTCACCGTGCGTTCGAGATCGTTCACGCGGTAGCGCGTGTGCAGGAGTTTGCCGACTTTCATGGCGCGAAAAATAACAGCCCAAAGTCTAAAGTCCAATGTCCAATGTCGCGCCGCATTGTTTGACTTTGGGCTTTAGACTTTGGGCTTTGGACTTTAGAATGGCTCTATGGGAACACGACGAGAATCACGCGAACGCGCGGTGCAATTTTTATTTCAGCACGACCTCAACCCGCTGACGGATCTGGAAGCGGAGTTGGCGACGTTCTGGAGTTCGCAGCGCGCCGCCGCCATTGAGGAGGAAAAATCCGGCCACGCGACGTGGGGTGAAAAAGTTGAATTGCCCCCGCCGACCGTCGAGGAGGCCGAGACGCGGCTCTTCGCCGAACCGCTCATCAAAGGTGTGCTGGAACATCGCGACGCGATTGATGAACACATCAAGAAGCACGCGAAGAATTGGGACTTTCACCGCATCGCCGCCGTGGACCGCAACATCATGCGCCTCGCGATTTACGAAATGCTGCATCGGGAAGACATTCCGCCGGTCGTCAGCATCAACGAGGCGGTGGACATCGCGAAGAAATTTTCCACGGAAGACAGCGGCAAATTCGTCAACGGCATCCTCGACAAGATCAAAGGCGAACTAATGCGACCGGCGAGGATCGTCAAGTAGTCCAAAGGCCAGTGTCTAAAGCCATGGCCACAATCGCGCGTTTTGAAGATTTGATGAGCTGGCAAAAGGCTCGCGAGTTGAACCGTCTGGTCTATAAGATTTCCAATGGCGGAAATTTCGCCAAGGACTTCGGGTTGCGCGACCAGATTCGGCGCGCGTCCATTTCTATGATGTCGAATATCGCAGAAGGATTTGAACGTGGCGGCGACAAGGAATTCATCCAGTTCTTATCAAACGCCAAAGGTTCTTGCGGCGAAGTCCGCTGCCAGCTTTACGCCGCACTGGACGAAAGCTATTTGAACGAAATCGAATTCAAGGAGCTTTACGAGCGCAGCACGGAAGTTAGTCGTTTAATTTCCGGCATGATGACTTATTTGCAACGCTCGGAATTGCGCGGCAGCAAATTCAAACCGACAAGAACCGAACCAAAATGACTTTGGACTTTGAACATTGGGCTTTAGACTTCCGCGAATGAAATTCGCGGATCTCCACCTGCACACGCAGTTTTCCGACGGCACGTTCACGCCGGAGGAACTGGTGCTGCACGCGCAAAAGCACGGCCTCGCCTGCATCGCGCTCACCGACCATGACACGGTCGAGGGTTGCGCGCGCGCGGCGACGGCGTGTGCGAACGTGATGATGGAATTCATCCCCGGTGCGGAACTCACCGCGGAACACGCGGACACCGAAGTCCACATCCTCGGCTATTTTCTTGATACACAAAACGCGGTGTTGCTGGAACGCATCGCCAAATTTCAAACTGACCGCCAGAACCGCATCCATGAAATGTGCGCGGCGCTGAACCAGCACGGCGTTCCGCTCAAGGCTGAAGCTGTTTTTGCGCTGGCGAATTGCAAATCACCCGGTCGTCCTCACGTTGCCCGCGCGCTCGTGAAGGAAAAACTCATCGGCAATCTTGACGAAGCGTTTGAACGCTACCTTAAAAAAGGTCGTCCCGCGTGGGTTCCGAAAACCAAGATGTCCGCGCTCGAATCCGTTGAATTGATTCATCAAGCGGGTGGTCTTGCCGTGATCGCGCACCCCGGTCTCAACCGCACCGATGACATCATCCCCGCGCTCGTCGAAGCCGGGATGGACGGCATCGAATGTTTTCACACGAAACATTCCACGGTGATGAGCGAGCGGTATCTGATGATCGCGGAGAAACATAATCTGCTCGTCACCGGCGGCAGCGATTGCCACGGCTACAGCAAAAAAGCCCCGCTCATCGGCACGGTCCGGCTGCCCTACGACCACGTCGAGCGGATGAAAGCGGCGCTCAAAAAATAATCAACCACGGATGGACACGGATAAACACGAACTAGCTTTTGGCGGCGGAGCGCGGCTCTGTGAGCCGCAGCATTTCCAAGCACACTTCGATTGCGTAGCTGCTGCGGGTCACAGACCCGCGCTCCAACCGTGTCCATCCGCGTCCATTCGCGGTTAAATTTTTCTCATGGGACTCTTCGCCAAATTCAAAGCCGGCCTCGCCAAGACGCACACCAAGCTCACGCACGAACTCAAACGCATCGTCACGCGCTCGCCCAAGCTCACCGCCGAGTCGCTGGAAGAAATCGAGCACGCACTTATCGCCGCCGACCTCGGCATGGCGATGACCACGCAGATTGTCACTGCCGTGAAGCTCGCCTACGAATCACAAGGGACGGCGGGACTGGATTATCTCGCCATCGCGCGCGCGGAGATTGAAAAAAGTCTTTCGTCGAACAAACCTGATCTGCTCAAAGCTCCGAGCGGTCCGACCGTCGTCTCCATTGTCGGTGTGAACGGCACGGGCAAAACGACGACCTCCGCCAAGCTCGCGCACTACATTCAATCGCAGAAAAAAACCGTCCTGCTCGCCGCGTGCGACACCTTCCGTGCCGCCGCCATCGAACAACTCAAACTCTGGGGCACGCGCTTGAAAGTTGAAGTCATCGCCAGTGCTTACGGTTCAGATGCCGCATCCGTGGCGCACGATGCTGTCACCGCTGCCCTCGCACGCAAGGCAGATTATCTTTTCATTGATACAGCGGGACGATTGCACACGAAACACAATCTCATGCAGGAGTTGCACAAACTCCATCGCGTCATCGGCAAGCAACTGCCCGGCGCGCCGCACGAAGTTTTGCTCGTGCTCGACGGCAGCACCGGCATGAACGCGTTGAACCAAGCGCGCGAATTTAACAAAGCCGTCCCGCTCACCGGCCTCATCGTGACCAAGCTCGACGGCACGAGCAAAGGCGGCATGGTGGTGGCGATCCAAAAGGAACTCGGCCTGCCCATCAAATTCGTCGGCCTCGGCGAACAGCCGGATGACTTGCAGCCGTTCGACGCGAAACAATTCGCGCAGGCGTTGTTTGAGGAATGAAATCAACACATGGATAAAGAACAACATCAAGAGTGGTTTGAATTCCAGAAACGTGGACCTGCAGTCGTGTTGATTGGCGAAAAATTGAATTTCAGCGCGGCGTTTCAACTAAAAGATTGTTCCAAATCGTCAAAACCCCTTCGTTCATTTCAACGGTCGGCTGGGAAATTTTTCACCAACAATCTGCGAGCACGGCAAAGTCGCAATTTTTTGGTGTCCGAAAGGAATGGATTTTCAGTGAGGACATAAGAAAATTTGAAAGTTCCCTGAAACGCTTATCTCAATCTCGGCATTTTGATCCCACAATTGTAACTGAAAAGGTTGCACTCGCTAACTCATTTGTGGATGCGTTCACTCGTGCGTTAGCAACTGCTTCTGTTTCAATTTTTCTTCAAAACTCCAGCGTAGGATTGGATGGAACGAGTTGGCACTTTGTTTCGGGTGACGAGTGGGCTGGGATTTCTTTAGATTGGTGGGAGCACCTGCCTGAACCACTGAAACCTATTTCTGATTCGATTCAAAATATATTTCAGCAGCTTGAAAAATTCAGTGGCCGCTAATGTTCGCGTTCTCGCCTTGCCCGGTGTTGCTATGACAAACCTTCGCCGAATCCCAATGGGATTCCATCCATCAGCCTAGCGTTGCGAGGAACAAGCTACCCTAGGTCAACCGTCCAAAACAATTTTTACCCCAACGGGGTTGCATCCGCGTGCGCCACGCATTGATTCAACCTTTTCAAGGTTGTGAATGATTCCGGTTCGTCACCCAGCTTAGTCGCGTTGCGCCAACGCTGGGCTGAATGATGAAATCCCTTCAGGATTGGAGCGCGGCTGTGTCGCAGACCAGCCGCAGCACGCAGTTTAATCCGAACGCTTCCGAATTTTCCACACGCTGCGGCTGACCCTGCGGGCACAGCCGCGCGATTGACGCTTGCGCTTTTTCTGCTAGTTTGTGCGCCTTTTATGAATCGCAATCCGCATGTCGCAATTGTCGGTGCCACGGGAGCCGTGGGCATCGAGATGATCAAGACCCTTGAGAAAAGAAATTTTCCGGTGGGCAAACTGACGCTGCTCGCCTCGGCGCGCTCGGTCGGCAAGAAATTAAAATTCCGCGGCAAGGCCATCGCCATCAAGGAACTCACGAATGATTCTTTTGCGGGCGTTGACCTCGAGCTGTTCAGCGCGGGCGGCGGCATCTCGCGCGATTTTGAGCCCATCGCTGCCAAGGCCGGCTGCGTGGTCGTGGATAATTCCAGCGCATTCCGTCAAGACCCGAACGTGCCACTCGTCGTTCCCGAAATCAACGCGGCGGACGTGAAGAAACACAAGGGCATCATCGCGAATCCGAATTGCACCACGGCCATCACGCTCATGGCGCTGTATCCGCTGCACAAGAAGTTCGGCGTGAAACGCATTTTTGCTTCGAGCTATCAGGCCGTCAGCGGCACGGGCGCGCAGGCGATTGAAGAATTGAAGCGGCAGGTCGGGCAGGTCGTCGCCGGCAAGAAGGTGACGAAGGAAGTTTATCCGCACCAGAACGCGTTCAACGTTTTGCCGCATGTGGATTCATTTTTGCCGAGCGGTTACACGAAGGAAGAGATGAAAATGGAAAACGAAGGCCGCAAAATCATGCACCACGACAAGTTCCGCGCGAGCGTGACGTGCGTGCGCGTGCCGGTCTATCGCTCGCACTCCGTTGCTGTGAGCGCGGAATTTACCAAGCCCGTGACCGTCGCTGCCGCACGCGCCGTGCTGAAAAAAGCCCCCGGCCTCGATGTGGTGGACGAGCCGGAAAATAAAAAATATCCGATGCCGCTCAATACGTCCGAGCAATACAACTGCCAGGTCGGGCGCATCCGCCTCGACTGCGCGCTGGACAACGGCCTGTGCTTTTGGATTTCCGGCGACCAGTTGCTCAAGGGCGCGGCGTTAAACGCGGTGCAGATCGCGGAAGAATTGTTGAAGTAAAATTCGGCGAAACTTTTGCCGCCAGTCTCCGTCTGTGCGAGGCTGGCGGCAGTTTTATTTTGGGCATTCAATTTCATGAGTAAAATCAAACGGCAAGAATCGGCGCAGGCGGTCAACACGTTTCAATTCACACTCGCGGGTCTGATTATTTTCAGTCTGGCATTGATGGGCGGCGCGTCCTTCATCACTTACAAGCTGGCGGGCGGGCGGGGCCAGCCGGAGACATTCAGCGTGGACCTGAAGGACAAAAACAGCACTGTCCGCAGCGGCCCGTGGGGAACTTTGCTGACGCGCGACATCCAACTGGAACGTCCGACGGAGTATCTCACGGAGGAAGTCACCACGCCAAAACCCGAAGTCTGGACATTTTCGGGCCTGACGCTGGACGCGGTGAAAAACTTGTTGGCCCAGAATGGAATCTCCGCCGACCAAATCACCGAGGCATTTGCGGCAGGAAATGTTGCCGAGAAAAAATCTGGCATTGAACTCGTGCCGTCGGAGAAATTTCTTTTGTCGCTCACTCCAGAGCAGCGCCATAAATTATATCCCGCCCTGGCCGGCAGCGGCGTGAACCTCTATCTGGACTTCCCCTACATTTTTCCCGGCGATGACCTGCAAAGCATCGTCACCGATGCCCGGCTGAACCCTGATGACGTGGCATTGCTGAAGCGGCTGGTCTATCCCAACGGCACCGCGCAGCAGCTTGCCGACTACGCGTTCCTGCTCGAAAAAATTCCCACCGTGGAGCGGCGCGTGGCGCTGACCCGCGCCGTGTCCCGCCAGTCCGCCGTGCTCGCGCGTCTCGCCGTGCAGCCGAACACGGACATTGACAAGATCGCGAGCTACTGGGGCAACGTGCCGAATGTGCGCTTCACCGACATCCGCCCGCTGATGGAATCGCTCAAGCAACTGCCCGAGGGCGGCAGCATGAGCCTGCTCTATTTCCTGCCCAAGTTCGCGCGCGAGCGGCTCTATACTTTTCCGCTGCCCGCGCAAGCGGGTGAGCCGACGATGGACTGTCATTGGACGACCTTCAATTTTTCCAGCGAGACGCCCGACAACCGTTTCAACGATCCGGCTTACGCGGTGCAGTTCATCCAGAAAAATTTTTATCAGGTCGCCGCGCCGTCGCAGTGTGGCGACATCTTGCTGCTGATGAATGAAAAACAAGAAGTGAAACATTCCGCCGTCTTCATCGCCGATGACATCGTGTTTACGAAAAATGGCAACAACTACCGCCAGCCGTGGATGCTGATGCGGATTCCTGACCTGCTGGCGACGTATCCCGCCACGCCGCCGATGCGCCCCGTTTATATGCGGCGCCGGACGGAATGATGAATTTCCAAGGTGGATTAGGCGGAGGCAATAATTCCCAACGCCGCCGCCTCCGTGGCGATGGCCGCGCCGATGGGACGCTTGAGTTCGTCGAGCTGCGCCAGCCGCTCGCCCTCCAGTCCGGCTTCCGTGAGGCAACGCTTGATCTGCCACCAACCGGCATCCCAGTGGGCAACTTTGTATTTTGAAGTGGGGAGGTGCTTGAAATTTTTGTAGAACGACTGGTAAATTTCACGCCCTATTTCCAATAGCGCCGCGCATTGAGAGTCGAGCTTTTGCGCGGCCAGCCACACAGCCATGAAACGATCTTCGGCATCGTCTTTGAATGAACGCGTGATGTCCGAATCGGAAACTTCCCACTTCTTCACGACGCTGGTTTTGAATGGAAAGAAATGATTTACGATTTGAAACGTCTCGCCCTTGTAAGTCACGTTTCGCAGCGAGGCCGTTTGATTGGAGTCCGTGAACAAACTCCACACGGCGCACCGACGGATGAAAGCGATGCTGGGTTTGGACTCCGGCATGAGAAATTGGTCGCGGTCATTGATCCAAGTCTTCTTCACGTTCTTGCGGACAGCGTGGACGATCATCGCCTTGTCAAAATTTTCCGGAATGATGGACAACGCCCCCGCGCTGACATACGGACCGGACAGCAGCGCAACGTTGTTGTGATGTTGAACGTCATTGCCGTTACACATCAGCGAAGCAAGAAAGCCTTTGGCCACCCGGTCGCGAACATCCGTGTTGTCTCCCTTCACCGAAATCGCGCTGCCGAGCGGTGGGAAAATTTCCGTGGCGGGCACGCGATCAATCCACTTGCTCAAAAAACGGTCGCGATGGTTGGACTCAATCAGCTTGCGTCCAATCTTGCTGGTGTCGTCGTCCAAGACAGTGACTTCCATCCTCTGTGCTTCGAGCTTTTTACGCTGCGACAAATCCCAAACTAAAAAGCCCACGGGAAACGGATTCGCCGCCTGGGTGCCGGAAAAGTTCGCTGACGAAAAAACAAATCCGCTTTCGAAACCAAACTGAAAAACTTGGTCGCGGAACTTTTGATCGTTGTTTGAGTTGACGTATTTCAACGTGGAGAACAAACCAAGGTGCGCCTCCTTGTCAGCGAACTCTTGGCGGATGCGAAATAAAAACTGCGCAAACAATTCCCGCGACACTTCGCCCAAGCCCTGCGCGTGCATGAGCGGACGAATTTTTGTGTCGCTCACGCTCTTCTTGCTCTCGCCGGAGTAGCCCGCTTTCTGCGACGTGGCGAACGGCGGATTGATGAAGATGATCCACTTGATTTTAGGATCATAAAAATCGCGCAGGAAATTTGCCGGACGCTTGCTGACACGGTCAAAGAGCGACTGGTCATCGAATACACTTTCCACATCGTCGTTCAGATAGTCGTATTGAAACACCGTGGCACCGGGGAAAACCCGTTTGCAATGCTGCACGTCTTCGGGCGACAACGTCGAAAGATAAATGCTGGAATAGGCGTCGGCGGGCAGAAACCATTCGAGGTTGCCCGTGCCAGCGGCCATGTCCCACAGGCGATAACCCTTCGTCCACCATTTCGGGCCGATGACTTTTTCGAGATAGCTGTGCGCCTTGCGCGCGAAGGCGACGGGCGTAAAAAATTCCCCGGTGAACCGCCGGATCGGTTCATCGGTGAGGCGATCCACTTTCGCCAGAATGTTCCTGATGGTCGCCGGATCGGTGACTTTCTCAAAGTTTGACCAGAACCATTCGTATTCCTTTGGTAGAATTTTTTTGGCGCGTCGTTCCTCCGGCCCGATGAGAAACACGACCTTGTTTTCCTCGCGGTTGTATTCCGAACGGCCTTGCTGGATGTCGCAAAGGAAATAGCGTGAAGGCTTGGTTCCGTTGCGAACGGCATCGCCGAAAGATTTATTCCAACGGTCAAAGACTTCCTCAAAGTTATCTTCCGTGATCAGCTTCTTGACGCGGAAATCAAACTCCGACTGCTCGGAACGATGCTGCGCAAGTTGCTGGGAAAACAAATCGTAGTCAGCTTCGTCCAACACTTCAAAAACCTTGATGGCTTCGGTCTCGCTCGCCGCCGCCAAATCAGCGACGAGTTTTTCATCCGGCTGGCTCGGCGCGAGTTCCCAGTCGTATTTGGATTCGTTGCTATAAAAGCGTTTCCACTTGTGGGTCTCCGTGAACAAAGCCTGATCGGAATCCGCGATGCAAAGCATCGGTGGCACAACCCTGTCCGCGTAGCCCAGCCGCAAACGGCGAATGTAATACATCATTTGCGCCAGCACGGCGGCGCGGGCGGCGCGCTTTTCGAGGCTGCGGGTAAACTTGAACTCAAAGAAAATCTTTTCCGAATAAAGGTCGTGGCGAAACTCCGTGTCGTAATCCAGCCCGAAGTGCGCAGCGTAGGCGTGCTTCACTTCCTCCTCGGTCCTGGCCTTGAACAGCGCCTTGCTGAAGCTGGAAAAGTTTCTGGCCATTTTATTTCCCCGCTTCCTTCATGTAGGCGCTGGAAATTTTGATGTTCGCCGCCTTGGCGATGTCCATCACGCGCACGAGCTGGCCCCACGGCGCGGACTTGTCAGCGCGTAAGGCCAGCCGCGCTTCGCCGCCGGTGGCACGCGCTTTTTCCGCGTCCAGCACCAGCCGGTTGCGCAATTGTTCCGGCGTCACCACATCGCCCGCGATGCCGTAGCGCAGCGCGCCGCTCGCCTCGATGCTGATGAAGATGGGCGGATTTTCGTTCGCACCAGACTTCAACGCCGTGGTGGATTCCGGCAACGCCAGTCGCAGCGCGGGCTGCTGCTTGAACGTCGTCGTGCAGATCAAAAAAATCAGCAGCACGATCAGCACGTCAATCAGCGCGACGATGATGACGGCGGGCGCGGTGCGGCGTTTGTGGACGAGAAATTTCATTTCTTTTTCCCCGCGTGCTGGCGGCGGATGAACTCGGCGCAAATCGTTTCCATTTCAACCGCGAGCACTTCCACCTTCTTGGAAAAATAGCTCCACGCCACGAGCGCCGGGATGGAGATGAGCAGACCGATGAGCGTCGTCCGCAAAATCAGGCTGATGCCCTGCGCGAGTTTCGAGGCGTCATTCACGTTGTTCAAACCGCTTTGCCCGATGTCGCTGAACACTGTCATCATGCCGAAGATAGTTCCGACCAATCCCAGCAGCGGCGCGATGCCCACGATGATTTCCAAAAACACCAGCCCGCTCTCCAGCTTCACGACTTCGTGGCGGGCGGCAGTTTCCACGGCGGCTTCGATGTCCACCTTCGGTTCGGCCAAATGTTTATCGGCGAGCAGCAGCAGCCGGCCCAGCGGCGACGGCGCAGCCTGACACGACTGGCGGAGGTTTTCAAAATCCTGCTCCGACTTACATTCCGTCGCGGCGGCGGCGAGACTGCCCGGCACGACGCCGTTCCAGCGCAATATCCACGCGCGCCAGATGACCACGCCGAGTCCGGTGACTGAAGTCACGCCAAGCAAAACATAAACGAGTGTATCCATAAATTTTTTATCGCCGACGGTTCAATAGTAATAAAACGTGAAGGAAATTTCCCGGAAATTCGCGTTAATCGCGCGCCGCATATCGTCCGGCCACTTGGCGAACGGCGCGACTTCCTGCACCGCTTCCTCGCAAACGTAGCCGAGCATCTGACCGACGTTGTTCTCCAAAATGCTGACCTCGATGATGGTTCCATCCGGCATCAGTTTGAAATGCACGGTGACTTTGCCCGTGCGATCTTCGGCGAAGCGATGGCTCTCCAGCAAATCATACCAGCGCTGCGTCACGGCCTGCACAATGGCGCGATCGTAGGCACCGAACGCCGTGGATTTCACATCGAGCGACGCCCAATCCATCACGCGCTTCACGCCGCCGTCCTGTTTCATCTGCTCGCCGGCCAGTTGCTGCTGCGCCTGTTTCAAGGTGCGCGGGCGCGGCGGAGTCTCCTCGGGCTTTTGCGGTTCAGGAGTTTTTTCGACCGGCTTGCTCAATTTGAAATCGCCCAAGCTCATCGGGTCGTGCGGATGCTCTTCCTCTTTCGGTTTTGCTTCCGGCGCGGGCGCGGGTGCGGGCTGCAACTTCTGCGGCGGCGGCGTAGTCTCGGTCTTCGGCACGTCTTTCTGCCGCCCGTCCACTTTGGGCTGGCTGGTCTCCACAGCTACCGTGGGATTTGCGGCGCGGGAATTTTTATTGGAATAATATTTTGTCTGTTTCGGCGGCTCCGTATCCACTCGGCTCACGTCCACGAAGATCAAAGGCGGTTCGCTCTGATGCTTGGCGACGAGCGTGGTCGTATTTTTTTTATCCAGCTTTTTCACCCACGATGGCAGGTGGAGTTGCTTCCACCAGCCGTGCTTTTCGCCATACTTGTAACCGCCCCACACGCCGGCGTGCAGCGACAACGAAATCAAAAGCGCCGCCACCAGCCGGGCAAAATCGCGCCGGCTGGGACGCAACGAATGGATTTCAGCGCGCACCATGAAAGTCAATTTTGCCGCACACGAAAGGGTCCGGCAACAGATGATTTGTGAGCCAGTGAATCAGCTTGGTGGGGCGAGCGTCCCCGCGAGCCGCGAAGGCCGGTGGCTGCGGATGCGGTGATGTTCGCCCCACCACTTCCCGCATCACTCCTCACTCGTCACGCTTCCCCCATTCGGCTACGCTGCCTGCGTGTTGTGGAAAAAAACATGGCAGCCGGAAATCGTGCTGATGCTGGCGGGCGTCGTCGTGCTGGCGTTTTTTTCCGGAAGCCTGCTGGTGGAGCTGTTGCGGCATTTGGACGTGGCGGGATTTCGCAAGCCGAGTGACGCCGGCAGCGTGCTGCTGGGGACGTTGAGCTTTCACGGCGCGGCGATTGTGGCCGCGGTGTTTTTTTTGAAGCGGCACGACATCCGCTGGCGGGACGCGCTGGGCGTGACGAGTGGGAAGTGGAAAACGCACCTGCTTATCACCGTCATCCTGCTGCTGGCCGTGACGCCGATGATGTTCAGTTTGAAAATGGCTTCCGAAATCCTGCTGGAAAAAATGGCGTGGCCCGTGGCCGACCAGCACGCGGTAGAAATGTTTTCCAGCGCGAAGTCCGTCTGGCTACGCGTGTATCTGGGAATTTTCGCGGTAATTATTGCACCGGTGGCGGAGGAATTTATTTTTCGCGGGCTAATTTATTCCGGCCTGAAAAAGCTGGGCTGGCCGAAAGGCGCGTGGCTGGGCGCGAGCGCGCTGTTTGCCCTCATCCATTTCAGCGCGCCAATTTTTCTGCCGCTGTTCGTGCTGGCGCTGGCGTTGACGTGGCTTTATGAACGGACGGAAGGTCTACTTGCGCCGATGGTCGCGCACAGTTTGTTCAACGCGGCGAACTTGATTATCCTCCTCTCGCAAACGGTATGAACGAATTTGAACTCATTGCCAAGCTGACCAAAAACCTGCCGACGAATGAAACCGTCGTGGCAGGCGCGGGCGATGACTGCGCGGTGCTGGACCTAGGCGTGCCAGATAAATTGATTTTATTCAAGACAGACGCGGTGGTGGAGGGTTTTCATTTCACACGCGAAACGCCGCCGGAAAAAATCGGGCGCAAGGCGCTGGCGCGCTGCTTGAGCGACCTCGCGGCGATGGCCGGCACGCCGACGGCGGCGCTGGTGACGCTGGCGTTGCCGAAAGATTTTGATGCGGAGTTTGTCGCGAAGGTTTACGACGGGCTGAATGCGCTCGCGGAAAAGTTTGGCGTGGCGATTGTCGGCGGCGAGACGACGACGAATCCTGAACGCATCCTTATTTCCATCGCGCTGCTCGGAACCGTGCCGCGCGAGAAACAAATTTTGCGGAGCGGCGCGAAAGTGGGCGATGCGATTTTTGTGACGGGCGAACTCGGTGGTTCGCTGGCTGGCAAGCACCTGGAGTTTGAGCCACGGCTCGCCGAGGCGCGCTGGCTGGCGGAACATTTTGGGATTCACGCGTTGATGGATTTGAGCGACGGGCTGGCGGGTGACTTGGGCCACATCGTGGACGCGAGCCGGGTGGGCGCGGTGCTTTTGAAATCGGCGCTGCCCATTTCGCGCGCGGCAAAACTGCGGGCGAAGACGGGCGACGTGGCGAAGCCAGCCGTGCTGGCGGCGCTGACGGATGGCGAGGATTTTGAATTGCTGTTCACCGTTGCCGCCAAAGATGCGGTGAAGCTGCTGGACGGCTGGAAGAAAAAATTTCCGGGATTGAAATTGAGCTGCATCGGAAAGATGGTCGCGGGCGAGGGGATTTTGCTGCGCGATAAATACAGTTCGCAGAAATTGAATGCACGGGGATATGTGCATTACAGTTGAACCATTCACCCCACACCCCGGCCCTCTCCCCTCCAAGGGGAGAGGGAGAAGACAGAGGGGCGTGGAATTTATTTAATCGCATGGCTGAACTCATCTCCAAAAGTCCGGCGGAGACCGAAACGCTCGGCGAACAGTTCGGGCGTGCAGCGCGGCGCGGGCAGGTCATCGCGTTGAGCGGCGATTTGGGCGCGGGCAAGACGCAGTTTGTGCGCGGGCTGGCGCGCGGGCTGGGAATTTTGGGGCGCGTGCATTCGCCGACTTTTACCTTGGTGAACGAATATGGCGGCGGGCGGTTGAAATTATTTCATCTGGATCTGTATCGGCTGGAGACGGCGGAGCAGATTTTGTCGGCCGGCATCGAGGAGTATTTGTCGCCGGATGGGGTGAGTGTGGTGGAGTGGGCGGAAAGGCTAAAAGCGGAAAGCGGAAAGCGGAAAGCGGAAAGCAAAATGCTCGAAGTGAAAATTGAAATTGTCAGTGAGACGGAGCGGAAAATCATTTACGACGACTTTTTATGACCATTCTCGCGCTTGAATTTTCTTCTGACCGGCGGAGCGTGGCGCTGGCGCGCGATGGAATGGTTTTGTCCGAGGCGGTGCAGCAGACCGGCGGGCGCACTACGAATGCGCTGGGGCTGATCGAAAAAGTTTTGGCGGATGGAAGAATTTTACGGGAGGAAATCGAGGTCATCGCCGTTGGCCTAGGGCCGGGGAGTTACACGGGGATTCGCGCGGCGATTGCGGTGGCACAGGGCTGGCAACTGGCGCGGGAAATAAAATTGCTGGGTGTGAGCAGTGTGGATGCGCTGGCGGCGCAGGCGCAGGCGGAGAAAATTTTTGGCCGTGTGAATCTGGTCATTGACGCGCAGCGGGGCGAATTTTATCTGGCAACGTGGGAGATTTCCGGGGCATCGCGACGGGAAATTTTTCCACTTCAGATTGTCCCGGCGGCAGAAATCGAGGCGCGGGCGACGGCGGGTGAAACCTTGCTGGGGCCGGAGCGTTCGGGATTTTTCCCGGCGGCGGCGATGGTGGCGCGGCTGGCGGGCGGGCGGAAAGATTTCGTTTCGGGCGAACAATTGCAGCCGGTTTATTTGCGGGAAACAGCTTTCGCGAAAGCGCCAGCGGCGCGTCTAATCTGATTTTAGGCAGACACGGCTGTCAAAATCCAAGACGGCAGACTTGGAAAAACCTGATAAAATGGACATTATCCTGTATTGGCATAGTAAATGGTGGTTTTGAGCGGGCTAGAAGTGAATTTTTTCAGTCATGCGAATTAAGATTAAACCAGGCGGCGCTCGGTGGGCGTTGAAACGTTCGGCGGACAAGGCGGCGTCGTGGACGAGGCGTCAGCATGGGCGGGGCGGATTCACCTTGGTCGAGGTGGTTATTTCTTCGGGGATACTGGCGATCATGATGCTGTCGGTTTATGCGGCGTTCAATTCCGGTTTTGGCAGCATTGCGGTCACGCGCGAGGAGATGCGCGCCACCCAGATCATGACGCAGAAGCTGGAGGCCATGCGGCTGTTGACTTGGAGTCAGATGTCCAACGCCCCAACCGCTTTTCGAGAATACTATAATCCGCAGGGTGCGGCGAATGGCACGGGGGGAACGGTCTATTACGCGACGCTCTCGACCACGGACCTGGCGACCAACATTCCCATTTCAGTCGCCTACCGGCCCAGCCTGCACCTGATCACGGTGCAGGTGACTTGGACGAACAACTTCAACGGCACCGCACCCATAGGTCATGTCCGGCGGATGCAGACGCTGACCGCAAACAATGGGCTGCAAAAATACATCTTCGGCCTGAACCCATGAACCTGCGGACTAACCATTCAAAATGCCGCCGTCTGGCCGCCGGTTTTACCTTGGTGGAAATGATGGTGGCGATTGGCCTGACCGCCGTTCTGCTAAGCTCACTGATGGGGCTTTATGTGAGCGGGCTGTTAAGTTTTGCGGCCATGGGTAACTACCAGAATCTGGAGGTAAAAAGCTATTACGCGCTGGATACCTTGAGCCGTGAAATTCGCAATTCCAATCTGGTCATCGGTTATGTCACCAACCAGTCATTGACGCTTGCAAATTCCAATGCGCGGAACGGGGCCGGGCAGACCAACATCATCACTTACGACTCAACTGCCCAGATAGTGACGTTACAGCGCACGGGACAGCCGATCATGACTAATCTCACGGGATGTGACGCTTGGAGCTTCACGCTTTACACGCGGGCGCCCGACACCAATTCTTTTTCCACAAACATCGTGTTCACGGTTGCGACCAACGCCTCGGCCTGCAAGCTGATCCAGATGTCTTGGAAATGCTCCCGCACCATTCTCGGTTCCAAGCTCAACACTGAAAGCGTGCAGACGGCCCAGATTGTCCTGCGCAACAAAACGTCACAATAACCGGATGACTCCATGAAAACGCAACCCAGCCATCAATCCTCTGACCAAGGCAGCGCCTTGGTGATAACCATGGTGCTGGGCGTCATTCTGCTGGTAATTGTGGGCAGCTATCTCCAACTGCTCGGCACCCAAAAAAATCTGGTGCTGCGGTCGGAAAGCTGGAACGCCTCGTTGACCATGGCCGAGGCGGGCGTGGAGGAGGCGTTGGCGCAGCTTAACTCCGGGGTCACCAGTCTTTCCGCCAACGGTTGGGGCGGGGCGGGCAGCGTTTTTGGCCCGGTGGCGCGCCGACTGGAAGGCGGGAGCTACAGTGTGATCATTTCCAATTCGAGTGCGACCAAGCCGGTCATCTACGCCACCGGTTTTGCCAGTGTGCCGGTTTCGGGCGACAGCATTTCCCGCAAGGTCAAAATCAACGTGTTAAAACAGGTTTTTTCCAATGTCCCGCTGGGAGCCAAAAAAGACATCAACATGAATGGCAGCGGTGCGGCGGTGGATAGTTATGATTCCAGCAATCCACTTTTAAGCACGGGCGGCGTGTTTGACCCGAACAAGCTCTCCACGAATGGCAATGTCGTCAGCATGGGTGGCGTCGTGAACACGGGCAACCATATTATTAAGGGCAACCTTTATCTGGGCCCCACTGCAACTTATTCAGGTAGCACCGCCAATGTCACCGGCACCATTTACAAGGATGCCAACATAGATTTTCCAGATGCCACTCTGCCTGAGGTCACTTGGCAAACCGCTCCGTTATACCTCGGCATACATTCTTTTACGAACAGCGGTTACTACACTGTGTCTGATCAATACCCTGTCGTGGTGCAACCCGGGGTGACGGTGACTCTGAACGTCGTGACCGCCGTCACTTACTCCCCCGTCAGTGTCCAGATCACCGGCGGCATCACCAACTCCGGCGCGGCGAACATTTATTTGAACGGACCGCCCGATTTGAAACTTTCCGGCAGCACCACGGTTAACGAAAGCAACCGGCCGCAAAACCTGCGCTTCTTCGGCCTGCCTTCGTTAACCAGCGTCACGTTAAGTGGCAGTGCTGAATTTGTGGGTAATATCTATGCGCCGGAAGCGGATGTTTCATTAAATGGCGGCGGGAGTAATAGCGGCCTAATTGGCTCCTTAGTCTGCAACTCGATCAAACTGAACGGCGGCTATCAAATTCACTACGACGAATCTCTGGCTACCAATGGCCCGGCGATTTATGTCATCCAATCTTGGCAGGAGCTTTGAGTGGTGATTCACTGCCCCACCTTTGCCTGAACAGAGGTTGGATGCTGGTTCAAGGCCTTCAATTGGAGACAGCTTTTGTCCCGTTCCTGGCCGTGGCTAGGTGACTTGTCAAACAAACGGGTTTGGTATGGTGGCTGCTTATTCTAATCAGACAAAAGAGACGCCGATATTTTTTATGACGCCCATGCCCGCACAATTGAAACGCCTGAAAAAGACCGCCGGGTTCACGCTGACCGAAGTGTTGTGCGCCATCGGCATCGGAGCCATTACCATCACCGCCCTGTTTTCCGCCTTCAACGCCGGGTTTTCGATTCTTACCATCACGCGGGAAGACCAGCGAGCCACCCAGATCCTCTTGCAAAAAACCGAAGCCTTTCGCTTGTTCACCTGGCTACAGCTATCCAATTGTCCGGCCGCCTTTCAGGAATATTATTATCCAGCCGGTGTCACGAGCAGCAATGCCGGCACGATTTATTACGGGACAATCAATGCCATTGGCGACCCCACCAACATCCCCACCTCTGCCACTTACCGAACCAACGTGCATCTGATCACGGTCTCGGTTTCTTGGACGAATCTCTTTGCCGGCAAAAACAAGGGACATACCAGGACGATGCAGACGATGAACTCCTTTAACGGCATGCAAACCTACCTCAAGGGCAAGTCTTGAAAATGAACATTTATTTATCCAATTCGCGCCCGCATCGCCTGCCGCTATCGGCTGGCTTTACCCTGCTCGAAATGTTGGTCTCGGTGGGGCTGGGCGTCGTGGTGATTGGCGTCATCGTGTCCATAAGCATTGTGACTTCGTGGAATTATGTGGCCACCTATAATTATGTGAAGATGGAAGACCAGAGCCGCAATGCGCTCGACATCATCAACCGCGAAATTCGCAATTGCACGGATCTGGTTTCCTACAGCAACAACACCAATAACACCGCCTCATCGTTCCTCAAGCTCACGAATGACTATGCCAACTACGGCGTGACCCTCTCCTACGACGGCGCGGCGGACACACTGACCATGGCCAAGACCGGCGAGAGCACGCGAACCCTTTTGACGCAATGTGATAATTTCAGCTTTCAGCTTTTTAACCGTGTCCCCAACATCGGCAGCACCAATTTCACCTTCTACGCCTCCACCAATGGCGCTGGCGCCATCGACGCCACGTTGACCAAAGTCATCAACATGAACTGGAAATGCTCCCGCACGATCCTCGGCTCCAAGCTGAATACTGAAATCGTTCAGACCGCCCAAGTGGTGCTCCGTAATAAAATTGATTGAGGTATCCATCATGAAAATCGCCACCGCCAAAAAAGAAGCCGCCAGCGTTTTATTCGTCACCATGATTTTCGTGCTGACGCTGGCCGCCATCATGACGAGCTACCTGTCCATGGTGCAAAACAGCGACCAGTTGGTGGCGCGCGCTCAATATTGGAATTCCGCGTTGTGCATCGCCGAGGCGGGTGCCGAGGAAGGACTGGCGCTGCTGAACCAAAGCGTGGCGACCTCCTCGTTTTCTTGGGCGCAAACCATCAACCGCCCCCTCAATGGAGGTAATTACAATGTTGTCTACTACAACATCGCGAACACTGCCTGGATCTATTCCACCGGCATGGTCACCGTGGCCAAGACTGGGGACATCGTTCGGCGCGTCGTCGGTATTCGCGCCCAGAAATCTGGATTTTTCCTGATGGGTTTGGTGGCCATCTATGACATTGACTTCAATGGTAACAATGTCGCTTCGGATAGTTTCAACTCCTACAACCCGGCGCAAAGCACGAATGGCCTCTACAACGGCTATGCTGGCACGAATGGCGACGTGGCTAGCGTGATGGGCGCAGTGAACATTGGCAACCATACCGTCAATGGTGATTTGTTTCTTGGGCCAACCGCGACCTACGGCAGCGGCACCAACCAGATCACCGGCACGATTTATTACAACGCGAACTTGGATTTTCCCGATGCGGCCTTGCCCACCACGGACTCCAGCGGCAACGCCATCGGTTGGTATGCCGCCCCCACCAGCACCACCGGTTCCGGCAAAAGCGCAGTGACCGCTCATAATTTTACAAGCGCCGGGTATTACATCATCACTGATTCCTATCCCTGCACCGTAGCTCCCGGTGTCACCGTGACTTTGGACGTGCGAACTGACAGTTGGGGGCCGACCACGCTGAACATCAACGGCGGCACGACCAACTCCGGCAACGTGGTCATGTATCTTAAATCTGGATCAATCACCATGGCTGGTAATTCCAGTGGGGGTGCCTCCGGTAACCGGGCGGGAAATCTAATCATTTTCGGTTTGCCGGCCGTAACCAGCATCACGTTGAGCGGCAATTCCACCTTCGTCGGCGCAATCTATTCCCCGGAGGCCGTCCTGACCATGAATGGCGGCGGCAACAACAACAACCTGATCGGCGCGGCGGTGGTCAAATCCGTGACCTTGAACGGCCACTACAACTTTCACTACGACGAAGCTCTGGGAACTAATGCCCTCAGTCGGGGTTTTGTCGTTGATCGCTGGCAGGAATTTTGAACCGCTTGCCGACTCAAGGCACACTGGCCCTATAAAACCGTTGCGGCAGAGCCTTGTCCGTGGTGAGGCTGGCATTGCCCGAACCGTCGAATGCATTGGTGTAGAAACTTTCCCACGCACTCGGAAACGGCAAGGCAACATTGGTGCTGCGCCACAGGCGAAAACTTTGGTTGGACGACCCGGCCAGACTTATTTTCAAGTTGCCATTCGTAATGACGGGCGCGGAAAAAAACGGGGCCGTGGTGGTGAGAATCGTCAAAGTAGCTGCCGACACGGAACCCGCACCGCCGCCGGAACCATCGCGAAAGGTCAGCGTCCAAGTGCCGTTGGCCTGCGGCGGGGTCAGCCCCACAAAACCGCTGTTGGTGGTAAATCTTGTGGGGGCATCGGCAAACGGCCCCGGCGTGCTCGGCAAAAAAAATCCGGCGGGAATGACATTCGTGTAATCCACGCCCGTGCCATAACCCAGGAGAAAAGAGGCGGCCATTTGGTCGGAAACATTGCGCAGCGTATTCGTAGCCGCGTCACTAAATTGGTAAGCGCCGTTCAAATCCAGGCCGCAGCCGTAGCCTTCCGGTCCGCCGGGCGGGCCTTCGCAGTTGCTGAAAATAATGAAGTTGGTTCCGTTGGGCGAAGCCAGCCGCACATCCAGATCCCCCAAGTAAGGATGCTGCATGGTGATGGACAAAGCCACGGACTGGATGGCCGATGACAAGCCGCTAACATTAAAACTCACCACCCGAGACGAACTGTATTGAACCGGCCCACCAAAGGTTGAATCAGGTATGCTGCCGACGCCGGTGCCGGTGAAAACGGCGGCGGAAACCATTTGCGCCGCGAGCAAGACGGCTGAAACCAACCCAACCAACCGACCAATTTTAAGGTTCATGACGGCAATCAATAGCAACAAAACCAGCAGGCGACAAATGGGTTTTTATACATCGTGCCAGCCAAGCCCTGCCAGCCCGTCCCCGCCCCGAAATCACGGAGCCAAAAACTTTTCCACGTCCGTCTGCAATTTTTTCAAGTCCGGCAGGTTGATATACATCATATGGCCCGCGTCATACTCCGCGTAGAAAATATTCTTCCGCTGCTCCGGCGCGAGCGTCATGTGATCCAGGCTGTGATGCATCGCATCAATCGCGCAGACCAGGTCGCACCGCCCGCCCAGCACCAAAACTTTCAGATACGGATTCTGGTTCATCACCGAGGCTAGTCGCTCGCTCGTGTTGGCGAACATATTTTTCTGGCCGTAATTCCACGGCTGCACGCCCGCGATCAATTCATACGGCAGGTCATCCTCAAATTTTAATTCGCTCCGCGCATACGAATTCATCGCTGCTGAAAACGCGCCCATCACCGCCGCGCTCGACGGATCGAAGCCGGGGCCTTGCGCCGCCTGGTCGCCATCGCTGCCCGTCAACCTCGCGTCGTAAGCACCGAGAATCTTGCCCTCGCTGTGCAAGAGTTGCTTGCGGAACGTCCCCTCATCAATCCGCAGATTGTTGTCCTCAAGCACCTCCGCCGTCAGCCCGGTCAGCCGCGCCAGCGTTACCACAATTTTTTGTTTTTCATCCGCCGTGAGCGCCGCGCCCTTGAGCAGGGCCGAGGTGAATTCGCCCTTCGCAAATTCGCGCGATTCCGCCAGCGCCTTCGTCAAATCCGCCTGCAAATCCGGCGGCAGTTTTTTGTGGAAATGCGCCGCCGCCGTGTAAGCCGGCAACAGCAGCGGATACGGCAGGTCATTTCCCGGCACGTTATAGAGCGTCGTAAAATCCATCACGCCCGAAACCAGAATCAGCCCGTTCAAATAAAGCCCGTAGCGCGCGCGCAGATGATCCGCCAATCCCGCCGCGCGATACACGCCGTAGCTTTCCCCGCACAAAAATTTCGGCGAGAGCCAGCGCTCATGCCGCGTCGTCCACAGCCGGATGAATTCACCCACGGAATCCAAATCGCCATCCACGCCAAAAAACTGGTCGGCCTTTTCATCCTTCGCCGCGCGGCTGAAACCCGTCGCCACCGGGTCAATAAAAACCAAATCGCTCGCGTCAAGAATCGAAAACTCGTTGTCCACCAGTCCCGCTGGCGGCGGTGGCTGCGAACCATCTTCGTTCATCTTCACCCGCCGCGGGCCGAGCGCGCCGAGGTGCAACCACACCGAGGCCGAGCCGGGGCCGCCATTGAAAGAAAACGTCACCGGCCGGATTTCCGCTTTCCGCTTTCCGCTTTCCGCTTTGTCCATCACCCGCGTGTAAGCCACATAAAAAACCGACGCCCGCGAAGCCCCGTCTGGCTTGAGGATGGGCAGCATCCCCGTCTCTGCGATGTAGGTCACGAGCTTGCCGCCAATCGTGATACTGTTCGTCACGCGCACGGGCGCGTGGCCGGAGTCGGGGATTTTTGCGGCGAAAAAATTATTCGTAGGCGGCGGCGTGGACGACGCGGCGGGCGCGTTGGTGGTCGCGGCGGGTTCGGCGGCGCTGGCGCAGACAGCGAACGCGGCGAGCGTGAGCGTAAAAAGTTTTTTCATAAAATAGTTCAAAACGTTAAGTCGCGAAATCATGCGCGGCGGCAAAAAAAAATTCAACGCACAATTGCTCGTTGCCCGCCGCGCGATGGCTATAACCGTTCGCGTATTTCGCGGTCAAACCGGTTTGAATGGATGGTCGTTGGTTTGAATAAAAGCGGTAGAGGGCTACCGCAGTCCAAGACGCTGGCGCGTTTGACGAAGACACCCGGCGAACGCGAAGCGTCCCGGAGTGCGCCAGCCCTCTGGCGCTTTGGGCGCATCCGCCGAAATACCGGAACGACGTTGGTGGCCGGTAGGTTCTAGCGCCGGAGGCGCGGCAGAGAATAGCCCGCCGTTTCAACGGCGGGTGGGATGCCGGACGAGAATCAGCCCCGCTGGGACGGCAGGACAGCCAAACGATTTGATTCACCACAAAGCCACGGAGTCACGGAGAAAAAACCTGCTCTGTGTCTCCGTGTCTCTGTGGTTTATCTAATTCTTTCGCCCCTGTGGGGCTGGAGATTTTTGGGAACGCGAAACCCACGGTTGAAACCGTGGGCTATTTTCTTTCGCTGCTCCGCAGCTTGCAAAGCCGGATTTTTAACTGCGAAATACACGAACCACGCGAAAAGTTTTTCCGAAAATCCGTTCGTGTAGTTCGCGTGGTTCGCGGTCAATCCTGCCGACGGACGGGCATGGCAGCGGGAAGATGGATGCGAAGGGAATTATTAAGGAGTTTTCGGCACAGTCATCAAAACGGGCTGAATGTCCGAGCAAAATTGCTTGTTTAACTCAGCCAGCATTTCCGCGTAGTGAAAGTCGGTCTTCATGTAATAAATCCAAGAGCATCCCGAACGTGGGGTGGCAGTGTAAGTTTTTGAGAAAAGACTTTGTTCGGTTTTTGCATCTACCAAGGTTAGTTCCACTGAAAGTTCGTTTTGTGTCCAAGTTGCTGGAAACCCAATGAACCACAAATCGGGGCCGTAAATACTCAACCCATAGCTTATTATCCGACCCATATATTTCGTGCTGATTATTTTGCCTTTGACTGCGTAGTCGCCTGACTCCCGACGATAATCAAAAAATGCATCGGAAAATAAATGGGTGCTTCTTAAGTCTTCCGCCAAGGCTTTGGGAAAATCTTCCGTGGGTTTGTAATTTACCCACAGACCAGAATTCGCGTGCTGCGATACACCTTCGGGGGTATTCAAGTTTTGAGGGCCGAAGGGAACAAGTGGAATGGCATAAATGCCCCATAGGTTTTGATTTTCATTTTGGCGAAGATCATCGAATGGTAACACTGCAATCTTCTTTCCAGTGTTTGCCCCTGTCGCAGTGAACGAGTTGGCATGATAAACCCAAGTTTTTTGGTTCGCACAACCCGAACATAAGACACCAACCAAACAAGTCAGAACGAGGTTCTGGATAAGAAAAATTTGAGGCGATGAGTTTTTCTTCATGCAAAAACCTAGTCGCTGTCAGGTGTATTCACAATGCAAAACATTTGCCAGATTGATTTCACATCGCCGGATTTCTCGGGAACTTCGCGAACGGCAATCTTGCGCCGCGATACTGCGTCTGGTCGGCGCGGATGGGAACTGGCGGCAGGAACACCGCCGCGCCGCTCGCCGCCACGAGGTCGTCCTGGTCAATGCCGTCGCCGCTCACGCCAATCGCGCCGATGAGCACGCCGTCGCGGTA
>JANOBC010000061.1:0-5821 GCA_031411455.1 Limisphaerales bacterium | reverse complement strand
CCAGGCGGCTGACCACATCGAGCAGTTGCGCGGAGGAAGCTTCCACCGTGGCGCGCATTTACGCAGCTCGCGCAGATTTCCGCGCAGCAGCAGATGGTCATCGCGCAGGTGGGCGCGGTGCAGCAGCTCGCTGCGCCGGGGCGCGCCACGGTGGAAGCTTCCTCCGCGCAACTGCTCGATGTGGTCAGCCGCCTGGAGCACCGCATCATCGAACTGGAAAGCGGCCAGAAACTTCTGCCGGAAGTCGTGGTGGCCAAGCCCGCCGCGCCCGACTTGTTAAGCGAAGGCCAAAAATTTCTCGACGAAAACGCCCCGCAAAAGGCGCTGGAAACTTTCGACAAATTTCTTACCACGAATCCCGACCGCGCCGACGCCATCGTGAAGCGCGCTGCGGCGCTGGAAAAATTGGGCCGCGAAGACGAAGCGCTCGCCAGCTACAATCGCGCCATCACGGCGGACAGCACTTTGGTCATCGCGCATCTGCAAAAGGGCGGGCTACTGAACCGGCTGCGGCGGTATGATGAGGCGCTGAATTGCTACGAGCAGGCGTTGCTGGCGCAGGAGAAGAAGGGGAAAAGTTAGGCGCCAAAATCGAGGTAAGGCCCGACCTGCTTCGGTCGCACCACGACCCCATTCTCGAATGGTCTTGCCGTTGACATTTATCCTGCCATAATTTGTCCAACTACTGACGTATTGCAGTAGGTTTGGCACTTTATGGAAGGAACGTCATTTTCCATCAATGGAAAAACAATCTTCCCGTTTGGCGTGGTCGGTGCGAATTCCGTAATTTCGTTCACAATCGAAAAAACGGATACAAAGCAAAATTGCGATCGGCGAAAAGTGATAAAATAGTTGGTAATACACGTTGCCCACGTGGCGGAATTGGCAGACGCGCTAGATTCAGGTTCTAGTGAGTAAAATCATACAGGTTCAAGTCCTGTCGTGGGCACCAATACAGAGTTGGTTAAAAGCACTCCACAGCGCATTCACCTATCAGGAGACCTGTCAGGGAATGTAACCACAATTGCCGCAGCCAAACGCACCTTTGCAATGAGAATGAAACATCTGATTTACAAAGTGCTAGCGGGCGAAATTGACGCGCCATTTACCTTGCGCGTCGGATTTGATGACGCGACCGAGCAGACGATTGATTTTCGCCCCGTGCTGGCGGGCGAACTTTATCGTCCGCTGCGCGATCTCGCGATTTTTAATCAGTTGAAAATTGATTCGGAAGTTCACACGCTCGCCTGGCCGAATGGTGCGGACTTTGATCCGTCCACGTTGCACGACTGGCCGGAAAACGCCGAAGCTTTCGCCGAACGCGCGCGGCAATGGGAAACACAACCGGCTCATGCTTGAAATGAAAATAAATCTGCTCATGCGACAGGCGACGACCGCTGTGAAAAATCTCATCCTTGCGATGAACGGCGAAAAACCAATCGCGCAGGTGAATCCCGAAGTGCCGGTGAAGAAAGTTTCCTGACGTTGACGCATGGGCGCAAACGGATAATCTTTGATTGAAATGAAAACCTACACGGCAGTTGTCGAACGGTGCCCGGAGACAAACTTGTTTGTCGGTTACGTTCCCGGTTTTCCCGGCGCGCACTCGCAGGGCGCGACGTTGGATGAATTGAATCGGAACTTGCAGGAAGTGATTGATATGCTGCTCGAAGATGGCGAGCCGAAAATGGAAGCGGAGTTTGTGGGCACGCAGGCGATTCTTGCGGGAACATGAGCAACCTTCCCGTTCTCAAGCCGCGCGAGGTGATTCGGATTTTGTAAACGCTCGGCTTCGTGGAAGTGCGGCAGCGCGGTTCGCACCGGCAATTTCGTCATGCGGACGGGCGCGGCACGACCGTTCCATTTCATGCTGGTCGCGACATCGCGCCGCCGTTGCTGCGGCAGATTGCCAAAGACATCGGGCTGACGGCGCAGGAATTCATCAGCCACAGATAAATTTATGAACGCTGAAAATTTAATCGCGATGAACGGCGAAAAACCCATCGCGCAAGTTAATCCTGAAGTTGGGTATTGCACAAAGGTGGATTCGGGCAAAATTTAGCCAAAAACCCAGGAAATGGCAGACCTTATCGCCTTCGAGCATACGGACAGTCGGCGATTGGGTTCGGGTCAAACGGCGGGAGAAAAATCTAACGCGGTATCACCTTGCGACCCGAATGGGTCTAGGGACGGCTTTAATTCGTTCCTGGGAAGACTGCGAAAGCCAACCGAGCAGCCAGCAGTTGAAAGTTTTGTCGGGCATTTTTGGTTTGATACCATGAGCGGGTTTTGGTCGTGATGATACCAATTTGTCATTGGCTGCTGGCCTGTTTTAGGGGGTTGGGATCAGCTTGAATAGCCGTCGGCACTGAAAATTCCAATCCCGAAGCTCCCTTGTATTGCGATGTTTCATCATTTTTCAAGGTCGTGGGTAATGACAAACTGGTCGCTGATGTAGAAGCCAAAAGCACTCGGTATGCGTTCCAAGTTGGTGCCAGTTGCGAGGCTTGAGCAAAGCAGTTTGCAGCTTCTTTTAATCGCCCGGATTCTTTCAGACAGTTCCCCCGGAGCGAAAGGAAAACTGCCAGTTCTTCGGGAGCCGTTAGCGACTTCAAATAGCCTTCCGTGCGGATTTCTGCTTCTGATACCGGAAACGGCCATTGCTTGAAATGGTCGTCATCGTAACGGTTCATTCCTTTACCAGTTGCCTCCACGTTAAAGCGGTCGGTGGCACTCTCCCAGCGCACGAACAGATGCGCCTTGGTGGTGACCAGTTTAAGTGGATAGCCCAGCCGCCGGCCAATGGCGATATACAAGACCGGCATGGAACTGCACGTCCCCATCTTCTGTCCCTCAATCAAACCGTTCAGAAAAATGTCTTGGGTGTTGGCAAAAAATCGGTCGTTTGGATCAATTTGACCGGGTAGGGTAATCCGGTTGGGATTGTAACGAATGCCAAAATCTTCATACATCACGACCGCCATCATCAACATTCGGAAATAGCCCTCTGAATTGTAGAAATCTGCCGGGTTGTCTCGATACCGATGAAAATTCCGCGCGGTTTCTGCTTGAACGTGGGTCGCCCATTGGTCGAGTGTAGCCAGACAACTTTCAATCTTTACGCCATCAGCTCCGGGCAAACCGTGCGCACACACCAAATCCATCCGAGCGATGTCACAGTGATTAAGCTCCACTGGTGACAAATTCAAAAGTTCGCCTAACGTCTGGGGGGATTCTATTGATGAGACTCGTGCTTTTGCAGATTGCCCACTTACTGGAACGTGAGAATTTAACCTGCCCCAATTCGCAGCTAGAAGAAAGACAACGCAAATTGAAGCGAATAGCAGCAAAATCAATCCCAACAACCTGCTCATTTGCTTCGTAGACCGCTTATGCTTGGGCGGCGGCGATGACCGCGTTAAAAATTTGTTCACTTTTTTTACTCAAAACAGCGCGAGTCTTGTGTTCGTTGCCAAGTTCGTTTGCAGTAGCAGCCAGCGCTGGGTTATTTGTATCGTTTAAGAATTTCAGCAACTTTCACAAGTGTGTTTGTATCTAACTGAGCCAAATGACCAGTATAATTAAAAGGATTTTCGTTACGGTATTTAGCAATACTATGAAGTAAATTTGTGGCCCGGCGAGTAGAGTTTTCGCTTGAATTTATCAACAATTCATTGATGGCTAAAATGTTTCCATCTTGCCTGATTAGAAGTAATTGGTTGGCGTCATCTGTGCGGGAACGGTTCAACAATCCAATTACTGTCATATCAACTGTGGATTGATTGATAATTTGATCAATTGAGATAGCCCCCGAAGATTCAAGTTGCGCCTCGATCAATGCCGGCCGCATTGTTTTGTTTGAGTTTCTTTGTCCGACAAACCATCCGGCACTAAAACATAACAAAACTATAAAAAAAACTGACACCACAGCTTTTTTGGACATAAAAATCGAGTTAATTAAAATTTTCAAAAGCCTTTTACCCCACCACCTGTTTTACCAATACCAATCATGGCTGTCTTTTTTGCCTCGCAATTTGCCACGCACTTATTGTAATCATCGACATTGCCAGTAAAAAAGTTTGCGCCACAACAATCCAGACAACCTGTCTCCATGGCCTGTGCGGCAGCAAGCACAGGGATTCCTTTCAAACCTGTTGCTAATTTATCTGATGGCAAACTGCCCCAACAATCTTCTGGATTTTTTGGAGGACATGGCGGTTTTGGTGATGGTGGCTGTGGGTTTGATGGTGGTGACACGGGCGGTTTATGGGGGCCACACCAAAGTATCTGTGTTCCAATCTGTCCGCATTGAGTATATCCAGGAGGCCCCGACGTTCCAGGTGGTAATAGCACAGAACGATCATGACCATATGAATCAATAAAACTTGTGGGGTTATTGGCAACAAATTGGTGAAGATTTATGCCTCCACTTTCTCCAATTGGATCCCGATTCAACCACCGTTGCGCGCCGGGGTCGTAGAAGGCGCTGGCATTGCACAGGCCGACCCAATAGGCCAGTAAGGCCACCACCATCAAAAGCGTATTTGTTCTAGCTTTCATTTTTAGAATCAGTGATCCATTTGAACTGAAGGCTAATCCGATATAAAAAAAATACAAATAAGCTCCAAGTTAACACCGCACCAACAATTCGCCAATCAGACCACGGCATAACTCGGTTAAACAAGTCCAGAATGATAGCAATCATAAGACAATACACGGCAAATTTGACCAGCTCTGGCCAACTTATGCAAATCAGTCTATCGGCAAATTCCTTGCCATCACCGTTCTGATTTAATTGTTTACAATACGCTGAAAACCCAACTAAACAGGAGATACTGAAAATAATTTCTATCCAGCTCCCAAACAGGTCTGACAATCGTGTGTCTTTAGTAGCCAACAAAACTAAAACTCCAAACACAACCCAAGCAATGCGATATTTCCGCTTTTCACTAGATGACAAAACGCCAGATTTCAAGTCCCGGACTAAGTGTTTTGTATGCCAGAAATACATGGGTTTTAATACGGATTAACCGGGTCTGCTCCATATGCTTGAGAACAACCCTGAAGGTTTGCTCCATATCCAATACCACATGCAGTCAAACCAGCAGCTGTTCCCGCAGCCTCGACCGCCTCACCTGCTAGGTATCCAAGCCCACACGCTGCTGCGCACGCGAGTTTTGCAATAGGATTACCTAAAGTCATACAATCTTTCACACAACCTTGCTTAAGATTGAAAATTCGCTGATGAAAAGCATTTTGCAAACAAAAAACCGTGTTTTTGCAAGAATCGAACGCATTTTTTGCGTTATCCAAGCAAGTGGTAAGGCCATCAACATCAACGGGATCACTAGCCAAGCCAAACGAATCCTTTTTAGAAATGGGATTTTCTTTTACATACAGATAAAGATTTGGCCCTAAGAATCTCTCCCCAGTCGCTGCGAATCGAGGGGATAATTTGGCGCGTTCATTCCGAATCAATGAAAACCCCCCTTCTCCTATTGGATCTCTATTCATCCACCGCTGCAATGTGGAATCATATAACCGATACAAATAATAATAAAGTCCTGAATTCCTATTCCACTCCTTGCTGGAGAAGCGATACATGTTGGCATCTGCCAGCGAGCCAAATTGTGAGAGGGTATTTCCAAACGGGTCATACAAGTATTTGGCCGCAATCGTCTGGTTCGTGTAAATCAGACACGTCACATTGCCATTGCCATCGGCGTGGTAGAAAGCGGTGGCGAAAGGATCGGAAATCAACTGTTTGGAGTTGTCCGTCCGCGCCAGCAATCCGCCAATGCCTCCCGCGCCTTGCATTGAG
>JANOBC010000060.1:0-2156 GCA_031411455.1 Limisphaerales bacterium | reverse complement strand
CCCGTTGCAACAATGCAGCGGGGCCTATTTCCAAAAGGGCTCGACACGTTCGGCAATCGCGCTGTCGCGAAAGTTCCGAATCTGCAAAAAGTTTTGCGCCACGTTTGTAAAGAAGGTTTCGAGCATCACGTTGTGATGACGGTTTCCAAGAGCGCGGATATTTTGGCGGAGGCGTTTGGAAATTATTTTGGCTGGGAAGTGAAAAACCATTCCACTTCATGCCATTGAGATCAGAGTTTGTCATTCCCCGCTTGACCTTTGACGTAGGCGAGTCTTAACTGTCTCCCGATTAGGCGTATTCATGCTCGAACAATTCAAAAGCCTGTTTTCCAATGACATTGGAATAGATTTGGGAACCGCAAATTCCCTCGTCTATGTGCGGGACCGTGGAATCGTCCTGCGCGAACCTTCCGTGGTAGCCATTCAGGCCGGCACAACCAATGTGCTGGCCGTCGGTGACGAAGCAAAAAGAATGTTGGGGCGCACCCCCGGCAACATCGTGGCCATCCGCCCGATGAAAGACGGCGTGATTGCCGACTTCGAAATCACCGAGGCCATGCTGCGGCATTTCATCCAAAAGGTTCACCACCGTAAATTGATCGCACCCCGCGTTGTCGTGGCTGTGCCATCAGGCATTACGGAAGTTGAGAAGCGGGCCGTGAAAGATTCCGCCACCCACGCCGGCGCGCGTGAGGTGTATTTGATCGAGCAACCGATGGCGAGCGCCATCGGCGTTGGTCTGCCGGTGCATGAGCCGGCGGGCAACATGATCGTGGACATCGGCGGTGGGACTTGCGAAATCGCAATCATCTCCCTCGCCGGCATCGTCTTCAGCCGCAGCCTGCGGGTGGGCGGGGACGAACTGGATGCCACGATCATCGCGCACATGAAACGCGCCTATAACCTCATGATTGGTGAACGCACCGCTGAAGAAATCAAGATTCGCATCGGCTCCGCATTTCCGCTGGAACAAGAATTGACGATGGATGTCAAAGGCCGCGACCTAGGCACAGGCCTGCCGAAGACATTGACCGTCCGTTCCGAGGAAATTCGCGAAGCCTTGCAGGAACCGCTTTCGAGCATTCTCGAATCCATCCGGATCACGCTGGAACGTTGCCCCCCAGAACTCGCCTCCGATCTCGTAGATCGCGGCTTGGTGATGGCTGGCGGCGGCTCACTGATCCGCGGCATTGACCGACTCGTGGCCGGCGAAACCGGCCTGCCCGTGCATCTCGCTGACGACCCGATGAGCGCCGTCGCCGAAGGCACTGGCCGCGTATTGCAGGAAATCGAATTCCTCAAACGCGTCGCCACCAACGCCAAATACTGATTCTTCCGGGAGTTCACCGCACGACGGCTGCAAGGCCGTCACGTTGCGGATGTTTAAGCAAAAAAATTATCTCGCGCTCGGCGCGGTCGTGCTGACGGCAGTGGTTCTTTTGAGCCTGCCAGTCAGCGCGGCCTTGCGCCTGAAGCTCGCCGTTTCCAGTTGGTTTCTGCCGCTGTTCGGCCTCGCCGGTGCGGCGCAACAACTGCCCGCCGACCTTGCTGATTCCGTTCTTCCCCGCCGCGAACTGCTGCAGCAGATTGATCGCCTCCGTCGCGAAAACCAGCAGCTCAAATCCCAGGCCATTCAGAACACCGCCATTGCGCGCGAGAACGACCAGCTCCGCACCGCGCTCGGCTGGCAGAAAACTGTGCCGTGGAAATTGAAGCTCGCCAACGTCGTCATGCGCGACCCGGCGAACTGGTGGCGCACCGTGCAGATTGACGCCGGCGCGCGCGACGGCATCCAGACGAACCAGCCCGTGCTGACAGTAGAAGGCTTTTTGGTCGGGCGCATCGCCACCGTCAGCTATCTCAATTCCCAAGTCGTGCTCATCGGCGACCGCGACTGCCGCGTGTCGGCGCTCATCGAAAATTCCACGCACGATGTCGGCGTCTTGAGCGCGAGCGGGCCGCTGGACACCTCGCTCGTCCAGATGAATTACTTGTCGAGCAGCGCGAATCTGAAATCCGGCCAGAACGTTTTCACGAGCGGCCTCGGGGGTGTTTTCCCGAAAGGAATTCCGATTGGTAAAATCTACGACGCGCAGTCCGTCGAATACGGCCTCGCCACCGAAGCGCGGGTGAAACTCAACGCCAACCTCGGCGCG
>JANOBC010000059.1:0-47973 GCA_031411455.1 Limisphaerales bacterium | reverse complement strand
GCGGAAAAAGCTGACCTGCATCATAATTTCATTGGTGAGCTTGAACGTGGAAACATGGAAACTTCTTTGACCTCGCTTCTCAAAATCGCCAAGGCACTCAAAGTTCGTGTGCGTGACCTCGTCGCCGAAATTTAAGTTGCAACCGAAGCGAAGTTTCATTTGACGGCTTGGCTCGCGGTGTGGAAAATGCAAGCTAACGCTGGTTAGCAAAAAACGCCGGGAACCATGGAAATAAATAAGTGAAGACGATTCTGGTCTTGTCACCCCATCCTGATTTTGCCGCCACCATTGGCGCGGCGCTCGCGCCCGACCAGTTCCGCATCATCCACCGCACCAACCTCGAAGATTCCGAGCCGCTGCTGATTCACGGCCTCGTTTCGGCCTGCGTGTTGGACGCGGATTTGCTCGGCGTGGAAAACGTCTGGGTCATCGAACGTCTCCGTCGCCGGGACGCCAAGACACCGCTTATCGCCTACACGGCCAACAATTCTTCGGAGTGGGAGGAGGAAGCTTTTCTGCGCGGCGTCAATCACATCCTGACCAAGCCCGTCCGAGGTCGGCTGCTGAATTCAGTTTTAGAAAAACTTTCCACGCCCGCCGATGCGGCGCGTCCGGTGCAGACTGTTCCTGCTGGCAACACCGCTGTATTCACCCGCGCCATCAACGATCCCCACGCCGCCGCCCGCTTTGCCAGCACCTCGCAGACGCTCGATGTGCTGCGCGATTTTTCGTCCATTCTGACGCACTCGCTTGATGCCGAGGCGATGCTTAAACAATTTTTGCGGTTCCTGCGCGAGACGTTGAGCGTGAACCGCGCGGCAATTTTTCTGAACCGCCCGTGTTCACCGCTGGCGGAGGCGGTGGCGCCGGATGATTCGCGGCGGCTGCGGACGGCTTGTGCCACGGGCATTCCATCAGGATTGCTGGAACATTTTGAACTCTCGCTGGACTCCGGCATCGGCGCACAGATTTCGCGGCTCGGCAGAATTTTGCGCCGCGACAGCGACGAGTGCCGCTTGGACAGCGAGTCGCAAAAAGAATTTGAAATTCTCGGCGCGCAGGTCGCCGTGCCAATTCTCGATCGTGACACCACCGTGGGCGTGGCCGTGTTTGATGGCCGTGTGACCGGCGAGCCGCTGGTGAACGCGGAGTTGGAATTAATTTTCCGTTTGTTGGAACAAGTCGGCCTCGGACTGCGGAACATCTGGCTGCACGACCAGCTTTCCGGCAATCACGAGATGATGTCCAACGTGCTGCGCGAACTGGGCAGCGCGTGCATCGTCGTCGGATGCGACCTTAAAGTGCTGCACGCAAATAAATCTGCGCGCCGCCATTTCGGACGCAAGAGTGAGCGCACCGGCGGACTGGAGTTTAGCGATTTGCCGCAGCAGCTCGGCTCAAAAATTTATCAGGTATTGAAGACCGGTTCCGCGCTGGAGCCGTTCCGCTTTGAGCCGGAGAATTCGCCGGGAACGATTTACAGCGTGAGCATCGTGCCGTTTCAACGCGGCGGCTCCGCGTTGCCTACGTCGGCCCTGCTCACCGCCGACGACCTCACGCAGAGCGAGCAGTTGCGCAATCTCGAAGTCGAAGCCGCGAACTTGCGCCTCGTCCGTTCGATGGCCGACCGCATGGCGCATGAAATCGGCAATGCGATGGTTCCGCTCTCCACGCATCAGCAGTTGCTGGCGGAAAAATTTGATGATGCGGAATTCCGCGAATCGCTCGCCATCGCGATGGGTGATGGCGTGAAGCGCGTTTCCCGGCTGATCAACCAGATGCGCTTCCTCGCGCGCGATGGTCAGGTGCGGACGGACATTTTCCCCATCGAAAAACTGGTCGAGGATGCGTATCAAGACGCGATGCGCCAGCAGCCTGCGGCGGGCGCGCAGTTGAAGATGGAGCCCAGCGCCCAGCCGTTCATGGTCAGCGGTGACCGGCCGGCGTTGCGCCACGCGCTTTCGGAAATCATGCTGAACGCGTTGCAGGCGAATCCAAAGGCGCCGCAAGTTGGCGTGAGATTTCAAACGGGCATTGGCGATCACGCGCTGACGATTGAAGTGCAGGACAACGGGTCCGGCTTCACGGCTGAAGCCGCTAAAAAAGTAGCCGCACCGTTTTACACTACGCGCAACGTCGGCCTCGGTCTCGGTCTGGCGGTCACGCAGAAAATTATCGAGAACCATCACGGCAAATTAGAAATCATCCCGTCGCCCACCGGCCTCGTCCGCGTGTCGCTGCCGATGGAGCCGGCAAGCGGCTGAACCATTTCGGAAAATAAAAAACCCGCAGATTTAATTCTGCGGGTTTTGTTTTGGAAATTTTACAGATTAGCCGTTGTCGCCGATGGCTTCCACGGGGCAGCCTTCTTTGGCTTCTTTGCAGCGGGCTTCTTCGTCCGCGTTGGCGGGCTGTTTGTAGACGATGGAGTAGCCGCCATCGTCGTTGCGCTTGAAATTGTCCGGTGCCGTTTCGCGACAGAGGTCGCAGTCAATGCACTGGTTGTCCACGTAGTATTTTCCGACGACGCTTTCGGCGTATTTGTTTGCGAGATCAGCCATAAATTTTTATTTAGTTGAGGTCGAATTATGACATTCGCGTTTTTGTTGGCAAGCCGGATTTCCAAGCGAAACGGAATAAAAACTTTCCGGCAGTAAAATAAATTTTTAAGCTGTCACCATGCAAAAAGTTACTTTGCGCCGGACTAAAATCGTTTCCACTCTCGGCCCCGCCACCGATTCCGCCGATATGATCGGCAAGCTCATGGACGCGGGCGTGAATATTTTCCGCCTCAATATGTCCCACGCGCCGCATGACTGGGTGCGCCGCGTGTTCGCGTCCATCCGCGCCGAGTCCGCGCAGCGCGCCATCCACATCGGCATCCTCATGGACACGCAGGGGCCGGCCATCCGCACGGGCGACATCAGTTCGCCGCTGGATTTGCAGCCGGGGCAAAAATTCACCTTCTCCGTGCGCGGTGAGAAGTCCGAGGAGGAACATTCCGTGGACGTGAACTACGAAAATTTCATCAACGACATCAGCGTCGGCGACGTGGTGCTGATTGACAACGGCACGATCCAGATGAAGGTGCTCGCCAAAAATGGCAACAAGGTCAAGTGCGAGGTGCTCACGGACGGCAAACTCGGCAGTCGGCGTCACATCAATTTGCCCGGCGTGAAAGTCAGCCTGCCGGCGCTCACGGCCAAGGACATCAAGGACGTGAAGCTCGGCCTCGAACTCGGCGTGGATTTCATCGCGCTCTCCTTCGTGCGCGAGGCGCGTGATCTGATTCAGCTCCGGCAATTGTTTGAGGAAGGCAAGCCGCACCCGATGGTCATTGCCAAGATTGAAGATCAGGAGGCAATTAAAAATTTGGAAGCCATCGTTCACGAAGCCGATGGCATCATGGTGGCGCGTGGCGATTTGGGAATTGAAATTCCCTACGAAGAATTGCCCATCGTCCAGCGCCGCATCGTGAAAATGTGTTTGCGCGTCGGTCGTCCCGTCATCGTCGCCACGCACATGCTGGAGAGCATGATTGAATCGCCGATGCCCACGCGCGCGGAAGTCACGGATGTTTCTAACGCCGTGTTTGAGGAGACGGACGCCATCATGTTGAGCGGCGAAACGACCGTCGGCAAATACCCGCTGAAGTGCATCGAAGTTTTTGACAAGATCGCCTCGCGCATCGAACGCAGCGGCAGCGCGGGCTTCCATGACGCCGCTGAACTCACCACCGCGCGGCAGAAGCTCGTGAAGAGCGCCGTCGTGATGGCGAATGAATTAAAGGCCGCCGCGATCGTCTCCTTCACGCGCCATGGCAACATGGCCAGCTACGCCTCGTGGATGCGTCCGCGTTACTCGCCCGTGTTCGCCATGTGCGACAACCAGCGAACGGCGAATGAAATGACCTTGTGCTGGGGCGTCACGTCGTTCGTGATGGAATTTGATTTCATCAATCCGCAGAACACGATTGAGGAAGGCTTGAAAATGCTGGCGGCGCAAGGCCGCCTGAAAAAAGGCGAGACCGCCGTCATCATCGGCGCCATCTCCGTCGGCACGGAAATCGTGGACGCGGTGCAGATGCGGACAATTTGATTTTCTTCTACCGCCAGCAGCATTCAAACGGCGCGGATTGTTTCACTCAGGTTACGCCCGGGTAAAGATTCGGCAACGTGGCGAATATTTAATTGCGGCGCGGATGGGTGCCGTTGCAAAGTCCAGTCGTCATTGTGTTATGAATGCCGACCAACCCCATCTGGACTTGAACCCCGGCGAGACGCTCTCCTGCCGCTCCGTGTGGATTTCCGACATCCATCTCGGCACCAAGCACGCGCGCGTGTCGGAGTTGCTGGAATTTCTCCGCGTGGTGGACTGCAAGTATCTCTACATCGTCGGCGATCTGATTGATGGCTGGGAACTCAAGTTCCGGTGGTATTGGCGCGATGACTACAATGTGCTCATCCAAAAACTTCTCCGCAAAAGCCGCAAGCAGACGAAGGTGATTTATATTTCCGGCAACCACGACGAGTTCATCGAGCAGTTCATGGGGATGCGCTTCGGCAGCGTGACGATTGCGCGGCAAGTGATGCACACCGCCGCCGATGGTAAAAAATATCTCGTCATCCACGGCCATCAGGCGGACGGCTTGACGCACTTCAATCACCTGCTGGAAAAACTCGGCTCGCACCTCTACAACTGGATTCTCGATTTCAATTTGTATTTCAACCGCGTGCGGCGCGCGCTCGGTTTTGGTTACTGGTCGCTCGCGGCGTTTCTGAAATCCAAGGCCAAGTCCGCCGTGAAATTCGTCACCGAATACGAGGGCACGCTCGCTTCGATGGCGCGCAGCCAGCAGGCCGATGGCGTCATCTGCGGCCACATCCACCGCGCGGAGATGAAGATGATTGACGGCGTGCAGTATTTAAATTGCGGAGATTGGGTTGAAAGCTGCACGGCTTTGGTGGAAGATTTCGACGGCAAGATCAAACTCATCCACTTCCATGAAAATGATGTTCTGCGTGCTGGGCGAGGGCCGGGGTCACATGACCCAGGCAATGGCCGTCAAGGAAATGGCGGAGGCCGCGGGGCATCAGGTCGTCGCCGTCACGCTCGGCGCGAGCGCGCAACGGCCGATGCCGGGATACTTCGCATCGGCGATGAAGATTCCCGTCCGGCAACTGCCCACGCTGGAGTTCAAATATAAGGACAGCAAGTCCGTCAGCAACACCGCCACGCTCCTCGGCGTGTTTGGAAAACTTCCGAAATATTTCGCCATCCTCCGCCAGCTCGACGACATCGTCCGCGAAACGCAGCCGGATGTGATCATCAATTTCTTCGAGCCGATGGCCGCATTCTACGCCATCACGCGGCGCAAACGTCCGCCCGTCGTCGCCATCGGGCACCAGTTCATGTTTCAGCATCCCGGCTACGTCCGCGCATCGCACCTGTGGAAACAGTTGTTGAGCATGAAAATTTACACGCGCCTCCTCGGCGCCCGCGCGACCAAGCTGGCGCTCTCGCTCTACGAAGCGCCTGATTTGCCAAGCAAACGCATCATCGTCGGCCCGCCGATTTTGCGGAAACAACTTTTCCAGCTCACCTCAAATCCCGACGGTGATTTTGTCCTCGTCTATCTGCTGAACCACGGCTACGCGGAACAAATCATTTCGTGGAGCGCGAAGAATCCGCAGACCAAGCTGCATTGTTTTTACGACAAGCCGGACGCGCCCGCCGAGTTTCAGCACTCGCCCGCGCTCACGTTTCACCGGCTCGATGGCGAAAAGTTTTTGCAGATGATGGCCGAGTGCCGCCACGTCGTCTGCACCGCCGGGTTTGAATCCGTCAGCGAAGCCGCGTGGCTGGGCAAGCCGCTGTTCCTCGTGCCGGTGGAGAACCACGTCGAGCAGCAGGTCAACGCCCTCGATGCCGAGCAGTTCGGCCTGGGTCTCGCGGAAAAAAGTTTCAACCTCGACCGCCTCGCCGAACTGCCGGACAGTTTGCCCACCGGGAAATTCCGCAACTGGGTGGACGCCGCGCCGGAAAAACTTTTCGCCGCCATCGAACTTGCCGTCAGGAAATAACGGCCGCGCCTGACTTTAGACAGGATTAACAAGATTCACAGGATTGGGGTTTTTTTGAATCCTGTAAAATCCGGTTAATCCTGTCTAACCTCCCCGCTGCGGCCAACTCCCGGCTGGACAACCCGGCTGCCCGGATTTATGGTCGCCGCCAGTGAACGGATTGAACCCAGCAACCGCCTCCGCATCGGCCGCCGAACGGGGGATTGGCTGGCTACGTTAGGCGAATTTGCTGCATGAAATTCAATCCCTTGATTTTAACTCTTGCGGCTACATTGGCGCTTTCGTGCGTATCCATCGGCAAGCATTACGAGTTTCTTTACGAGTTGCGCGTCCCAAAGACTGCCAAGTATGAGCCTTTGACTAGCTTTGATGTTGTTACGGATACAGACATTGTTGGCACACGGCTAAAATTGACCAAGAAGCGAGAGGAGGGAGGTTTTGTCATATTTTCCAGTTCGACTCTCATCCATGATGGCCAACGTAGACGTGCTATGGTTGTTACGACTGATGGCCAGCCTGCCCAGGTTTTTCTCCTGGCTATTTCACATCACCCAGGGCTCGCAGATTGGACGGCATGGCTGCGACCAGATTACACCGAGACGACGGATGCGACGTGGACATTTCTTCATGGCCTTAAGCAGAATGATCGCTCGACGAATATGCCCCCGGATAGTTTTGAATTGCGATATAGAATCATAACATGGAAGCCATGATTTATCGACCTATCCATCACCGAAGCCATCCGCGCCGCGCCGCCATTAATGACCAGTCCGTCCCTACCACCACCAACTCGCGGCTGGACAACCCGGCGGCCCGGATTTATGGTCGCCGCCAGTGAACGGATTGAACCCATCAACCGCCGCCGCATCGGCCGCCGAACGTCGGCGGTTCAGCTTTCCACGTTAGGTAGCTTGGACGCCATGCAGACAAATCCGCCAGAGCCAGAGTATTTCTTCGCGATATTTGGCGCGCTTGTGATGTTGTTTGTTTGCGCTGTGGTTTCACTTTGCATTTTTTATTTCGGGCGCAAGTGGAACTCGAAAGCATTGAAGATTTCGGCGGCGCTGCCGTTCGCTTTTTCATTGCCTGTGTGTTTTGTTGCAGCGAGGATGTTTTGGGTTTGGGTTTCTTATTGGTTGCTCGGAAACAGATGAGATTTTATGACGCTGCCTAACCTATTGCCGGAGCCAGCCGCCGTCTCGTCTTGCCGCAGCGCTCGCCTCGGCGCAGCCTGGGTCGGAGCGGAGGCAGATGGCGCGGTTCCCGCCGCGAGTCGGCGGTGGCTCCGTCTTCGCTGCGCTCCGCCGCGACGAGTTAACTTTCCGTGTTAGGTGTCAGGGCCAGAGGAAAAACAACAAACCAAAATGAAAAAAATTAAACTTCTGCTATTCGTTGCACCGATATTGTTTTTGGAAGCGTGTCTCTTTGCGGAAACAGAAATCAAGACGCCGACCTTTTTTAAGACGGATTTTCAACAGGCAAACAATGCTCTGGAGACCGTCATGCCTGCCTGTGAGGAGCAGATGAAGTCGGGAGATTTGAATGGGGCAAACGAAAAACTTCTGGCCGCCTTTCCCGCATCAACCCGAACACCGGCACAATCCTTTTTACTCGGAAATGTTTTGTTTGAAATGGATCGCACCCGGTCGTATGCGCTCCACCGCGCCGCCGCCTTGGCAGAACCGGAAAATCCCGCCGTAGTCTGGGAGTGGGCGCTGGAACAGCATCGGGCGGGAGAATATCTGCCGGCGTTGGAATCTTATCAAAAGTTCTCAAAGGCAAGACCAGACAATGCCGCCCCCTATGCACTACAGGCAGATTGTTTGATTCGTCTAAATCGTATCAACGAAGCCGTGGAGGCGTGGCGGAAATCAGAACTGGCACCTAATGGCTCCGTGGAACAGATGGAGGAACTCATTTGTTCAGTGCATCGTGAGCCGACTCCACACCAACGCCGCGCCAAACTACTCGCCAAAGCGATTCAAAAACAAGATGTGAACGCTGCCTACGACCTGATTGCGCTCGACTGCGACTTTCCCAGAGATTGGTGGAACAGCGGGCCATACAAATCCTATCTGTCTCACGATTTACCGGCGGTAAAAGCGGCGCTCAAATTGCCTGATGATGATATGTGTAACCGGACAATCTCATGCGCGGCGGAGTGTGCCACTGCCGATGAAGAAGACGCTGCCGGCATAAAAAAAATTCTAACAAAATACCGTCTGCTCATAGACGCCCCCCGGACAATTCCTACCAACGGCGCGCTGCTTTCATTGATTTTGAATGCCGCCGTAGAAGCAAAAGCGATTGACGAAACGGTGTTGCATTCACAAATCGCTCCCTTGGTTTTGGAGCAAGCTCGAAAAGGTAAAGACAAGGAGATGTGGAATGCGGCATTGTTCGCAGCTCCCGCCGGGCATTCGGAGAACCAGCTAAAGCTCGAACGGGAAGGCTGGCAAGCCACCGGCGATGTGCGTTTCGCAGCCGGTGTGCTACTGATAAAGAAAGAAAGTGGTCAGCTAACCAGCAACGACACCGAACTCAAAGCGGCACTCAAGCAATTTCCCGAAAGCGGATTGATCCAACGTGTGTCATACGAAGTGGCGAAGGTGGAAAAAAGAGTCACGAAGCAACAACTTGCCGACGCGGCCAAGGCGGAGTTCAAGCATTTTACTTCGTTCGTTGCTTTCGCCACAGTCGTCAACCGGCCTCGATCCGATTATTTGCGGGAATATTTTGGAGAAATGCAGAATGATAAAAGTGCGATCAAGTGAGCGGCAGGCCGTTGACGCGGTTCCCGCCGCGAATCGGCGGTGGCTCCGTCTTCGCTGCGCTCCGCCGCGACGAGTCAGCTTTTTACGTTAGACTCAATGACTACGCGAATGCAAAAATTCAATTTGGCATTGTTGATCCTCAATTGCTTCTTGCTGACTGGATGCCACCAACAGGTTAATGCGGAAAAAAACATTGTTCAGAAAAAGCAGGCTTACGAGAACTGGTTAATCCAACAGAGACCCTTTCTGGCCAGCTTGCCTAAATCCGCAATCATTAATTATACATTCACGACATTCGACAGCGGCAATCAGATCAATCAGATTTTGCCTTCGGTGATTTACGATCTTAAAGCAGGACAATGGGATGGAGTTCTTGAGTTGTGGTTCATAATGAAGTTGGATACGCAAGGTCAGCCGATTGGCTTTTATGATGAGACATTCACGTTCTTTCGATTGCCAGCCGTTGAGGCAGCAACCAGTCAAGACGGCAAGAAGCGGAATGTGTATTATGGCATTAAGCTTGCACGGACAGAAGATGTCGTGGACATCATCAAGCGAATCGAAATTGGGGGAGACTTTTCTGACTATCCAAAGCAAACAAACGGGTCTGGTGTAACTTATTGCGGCTTTCTTGATTCCAACGATCCTTGGAAAAACCACAAAACCAAATGATTGTTCAACCTAACCCGTCGCCTTCGCCAGCCTCACCGCTCTGCCATTGATGGCCATCACCCGGCTGAGCGTCCGACACGTGTCGGAGTTTTTTGCTGCCATTGAGTTCGCGGTTAGGAGAAAATCTCCGGGATGAGCGGCGGCAACATTCTAAAATTTCCACCCGGCTTTCTCTGGGGCACGGCCACGGCGCCGACGCAGGTGGAGGGCCACATCGAAAATGAGTGGACGCCGTTCACCGCGCAGGATGGCAGCCATTGCCGCGTGGCCTGCGATCATTATCACCGTTACCCGGAGGACATTGACTGGATGGCGCGGCTGGGCACGAACGCCTACCGCTTCGGCATCGAGTGGGGCCGGCTGCAATCCGCGCCCTTCGCCCCGCTGAACCCGACCGAGCTGGCGCGCTACGTTGACCTGCTCGACCGGCTCATCGCCAAGGGCATCACGCCGATGGTGGTGCTGCATCATTTCTCCAATCCGCCGTGGATCAACGCCGCCGGCGGCTGGACGAACGCGGCGACGATTCCGGCTTTCGTGGATTACGTCACCAAGCTGGTCGCGGTGCTGAAGGAGCGGGTGTGGCTGTGGAACACGTTCAACGAGCCGGACACTTACGCGTGCGTGGCGTATCTGCTCGGGGGTTTTCCGCCGCAGCGCAAAGGTCAGCTCGGCCAGTTTCGCAAGGTGATCGCGCACATGGCCCGCGCCCACGCGCAAGCCAGCCGCGTGATCCAGCGCGAGGGCAACGCCGGGCGCAAACCCGAGGTGGGCATCGCGAAGAACTGGACGTTCTTCCACGCGTATAAAAATTTTTCGCTGTGGGATCGCACGACGGCGTTCGCGTGTCACTACACGTTCAACAAGTTCGTGCTGGATGCGTTTCTCGGCGGCGCGCGGCGGGACGCTTCGACGTTCATCGGGCTGAATTATTACGGACGCGTGCGCTTCCATCATTTCCGCGCGATGATTCCCGCGAGCGGCACGCCGGTGAAAACGCTGAAGGATTTTGGCTTCATCTGCGACGACATGGTGGAGCGTTACCCGGAAGGTCTGGAAAAAATCCTACCATATCTCCACCGGAAATTCCGCCTGCCCATCTACATCACGGAACACGGCTCGGCCTCGGCGGATGAAAATTTTCGCGAGCGCGACCTGCGGGAAAATCTCGCGGCGTTGCATCGCGCCATCCAGTCGGGCGTGGACGTGCGCGGATTTTTCTACTGGTCGCTGATGGATAATTTCGAGTGGCAATTCGGCTACACGAAAAAGTTTGGTTTGCTGGCGGTGGATTTCGCGGATGAAAAACTGCCGCGCTCATTGAAGCCGCTGGCGGGAGTTTACTCAAGGATCTGCCGGGAGAACGGGGTGGGGGATTGAGGTGGTAGGGACAGTGCGCTGCGCTGTCCCCGCCCGCGCTTCCCCGTCTTCAGCGGGCGGTTTCGGAAATTCCGCTGGCCTAAAGCGGGGAAGCGCCAGCGGAAGGACGCCGCAGCGCGGCATCCCTACCATAGTTGGTTCAAAATGTAACTTTGGATTCCAGCCCGCAGCGCCTAGAATGTTCGCTCGTTTAACGAAACGAACACATGAAGAGCAATCGAGACACGGCGCATTTTTTCAATCGCGAGTTGAGCTGGCTGGAATTTAACCAGCGCGTGCTCGACGAGGCGATGGATGCCACCAACCCGCTGCTGGAACGGTTAAAATTTTTCACCATCGCCAGCTCGAATCTGGATGAATTCTTTGAAGTGCGCGTCGCGGGCTTGAAGCAGCAGATCGAAAGCGGCGCGAGCGCGCGCAGCGTGGATGGATTGACGCACGCGGAAATTTTTGAAGCCATCACGCGTCGCGTCCGCAAGATGGTCGCGGACAAATACGCCTGCTGGCACGAGCAACTCCAGCCCGCGCTCGCCAAAAATAAAATTCGCCTGCTGGAATTCAGCGAACTCAAAAAGGACGACCTCGCATGGCTCGACAAATTTTATCACGACCAAGTCCGCCCCGTGCTGACGCCGCTGGCGATTGATCCGGCGCATCCGTTTCCGCAACTGCTGAACAAATCCCTGAACCTGATGGTGCGGCTGGAGCTGCCCAAGAACGGCACGTCGCTCAAGCATCTCGCCGTGGTGCAATGCCCCTCAATTCTCCCGCGCCTCATCCAGTTGCCGCGCGAAGATGGCCGCCGCGATTACGTTTTTCTCGGCCAGCTCATCGGCAGTTTTCTGGCCGACCTTTTTCCCGGCACAAAAATTCTCGGGTGCTGGGCGTTCCGCCTGACGCGCAATAGTGAGCTTTACGTTGATGAAGGTGATACGCCGAATTTGTTGAAAGCCGTCGAGGAAGAATTGCACAAGCGCCGTCGCGGCCACGCGGTGCGGCTGGAAATTGCGCACGATTGCCCGGAAGAAATCCGCAGCGCGCTGCTCAAGACGCTCAATCTCACCGAGCAAGATCTGTATCTCATCGAAGGCCCGATGAATCCGACGCGGCTGATGATGTTGTATTCCGGCAGCCATTCGCCGGAACTGCGTGACGCGCCGTTTAATGCGCCGGTGGCGACGCCGTTGCGTGACAAGAAAGATTTGTTCGCCGTCATCCGCGAGCGCGATGTGCTGCTGCATCATCCTTACGAAAATTATTCCAGCGTGGTGGAATTTCTGGAACACGCCGCGACGGATCACGACGTGCTCGCCATCAAGATGACACTCTACCGCACCGGCGGCGACGCGCGCATCGTCGGCGCGTTAATGAACGCGGTCAACAACGGCAAGCAAGTCACGGCGGTTGTCGAGTTGCGCGCGCGCTTCGATGAGGCGAACAACATCGAGTGGGCGCGCAAGCTAGAGGAGAACGGCGTCCATGTCGTCTATGGCTTGGTCGGCTACAAGATTCATGCGAAGTGCGCGCTGGTCGTGCGCCGCGAGGGCAATGAAATCCGCCGCTACGTTCATCTTGGGACGGGTAATTACAATCCCACGACGGCGAAGCTTTACACGGACTTGAGTTTGCTGACGTGCAAGGCGGAGTTCGGCGAGGACGCGACGAATCTTTTCAATCTGCTCACCGGCATCTGCCAGTTTCAAGGCATGAAAAAACTTATCGTCGCGCCGTTCGATATGCACGCGCGGATGTTGTCGCTCGTCGCGCGTGAGGCGGAGAATGCCCGTCGCGGTTTGCCGGCGCGCATCATCGCCAAGTTTAATTCACTCGTGGAGCCGGAGTTGATCGAGGCGCTTTACGTCGCATCGCGGTCGGGCGTGAAGATTGACCTCATCATCCGCGGCATCTGCTGCCTGCGCCCCGGCGTGCCGGGCTTGAGCGAGAACATCACGGTGCGCAGCATCATTGACCGTTTTCTGGAACACAGCCGGATTTATTATTTCGACAACGCTCATCAGCCGGAAATCTTTGTGGGCAGCGCGGACTGGATGCCGCGCAATCTATTCCGCCGCATCGAGGTGATGTTCCCGATTGAGGATGGCAATCTGGCGGATCGCGTCATCCGGGAAATTCTCGGCGTGGCGCTGGCGGATAACACGAAGGCGCGTTTGCTTGGCGCGGATGGCATTTATCGCCGCGCAAAAATTTCCAATGGTGAAAGGCCCTACCGCAGCCAGTCGGATTTCATCGCGCTGGCCGCGCCAAAAACGACGTCGAAGGCTCAAGAAAAATTTCCGCGCGTGAAATTGGCGTCCTCGCCGTTTGGAGCCAAGAAATAATCGTGAACCTTTTCATTCTCCGCCACGCCATCGCGTCCAACCCGGGCGAAGACCGGTTGTCGAAAAATTTGCCGGACGCTGACCGCCCGCTGTCCAGCAAGGGCGAACAAAAACTCTGGCGCTCCACCGAGGCGATGCGCGTGCTGGAACTGAAGTTCGACGCCGTTGTGTCCAGCCCGCTGCTGCGCGCCCGACAGACGGCGCAGATTGTGACCGAGGCGCTGGCGCTGCGCCGCAAGCTCGTCCTCACTGCGCACCTTGCGCCGGATGGCAGTCCCAAATTGCTCATCGAACAACTCAACCACCTTGGCCCGCGCGCCAAAAATATTCTGCTCGTCGGCCACGAGCCTTATTTGAGCCGGCTGATTTCGCTGCTCATCGCCGGCAGCACGACGGCCACAATTGATTTGCGGAAAAGTGGGCTGGCGAAACTGGACGTTGCGGAACTGCGCTACGCCCGCTGCGCCACCCTCGCGTGGCTGCTGACTCCGAAGCAGCTTGGCTTAATAAAATAATTTCTAAATTTTTTTAACCAGCCGGCCTTGGGCGGCGTCTGTGGGGTGGATGTTTCAAACGCAAAAACATTTTCGTCGCCCGGTGCGCTGGCCGCGCCGTAGCCAGGCGAAGGCCGGGTTCACCTTGATTGAACTGCTCGTGGTCATTGCCATCATCGCCATTCTCGCGGCCATGCTGCTGCCCTCGCTCGCCAAAGCCAAGGAGATGGCCAAGCGCATTTCCTGCACGAACAACCTCCGCCAGCTCGGCCTCGCGATGCGGATGTATGTGGACGACAGCCATGGAATTCTGCCCCCGCGCCTCCGCACCGAGCGTTGGCCGGTGAAGTTTTACGATTACTACGGCAAAAATTTGAAGGTGATCGTTTGCATGAGCGAGACCACCAATTTTCCATCCACCATCGGGCCATCCAACAACATCGCCGATGCCGCGCCGCGCAGCTATTTCATCAACGGCTTCAATGATTTTTTTAGCCGCAAGCTGAATGCCACGGACTTTGCCGACTACATGGCGGGAAATTATCAGAACGGCATCAAGGAAACTGAAATTCCTCACGCCAGCGAAACCGTTCTGCTCGGCGAAAAAATCGCGGCGCGCGGCGATTTTTACATGGATATGCTGGCGGGCAATGGCGATGACTTCGCCGGAGCCGTCGCGCAAGACAGCCATTCCGGGCGCGGCAAAGGCTCGGGCGGCGGCGGCGCCAATTACGCCTTCGCCGATGGCAGCACGCGCTACTACAAATACGGCGCAGCCTTCGACCCACTCAATCTCTGGGCGGTCAACGACGCGGATCGGACGGCCAACATGATCAACTTCCACTGACGCGCTTGCTCCCATCGCGGTGCGTCGCTAAACTCACGGCGATGAATTCGCTGCTCCTCTCCGGTGGTCGGGTGGTTGATCCCGCCAACAAGTTTGACGCCATCGCCGATGTTCTCATTCTCGACGGCAAGATTTCCGCCATCGGTAAAAAACTTTCCGCGCCCGCTGGCGTCGCGACGTTGGATGCGACGGGAAAAATTGTTTCGCCCGGCTTGATTGATTTGCACGTCCACTTCCGCGAACCCGGCCAGACGGCCAAGGAAAACATCGCCACCGGCACGGCGGCAGCGGCGCGAGGCGGGTTCACTTCCGTGGTCTGTATGCCAAATACTTCGCCGGCGATTGACAGCGCGGGAACCGTGGCGCTCATTCACGAACGCGCCCGTGAGCAGGGGATGGTGAACGTCTTTGTCACCGGAGCGATTTCCAAAAATCTTGCGGGCGAAGAACTCGCGCCGATCGGTGGCTTAAAAAAGGCGGGCATTGTCGCTATCACGGACGATGGGCATTGTATCCAGAACAACGAACTCATGCGCCGCGCCTGTGAATACGCGAAGATGTTCGGCCTCCCGATTTTCGATCACTGCCAGGATTATTCGCTCGTGACCGACGGCGTGATGAATGAAGGCTACTGGAGCCTCGCGCTTGGCTTGCGAAGCTGGCCGTCCGCTGGTGAGGAAATGATTGTGGCGCGGAATATATTACTCGCCGAACTTACCGGCGCGAAAATCCACTGCCAACACTTGAGCGCAGCGGGTAGCGTGGCGCTTCTCCGCGACGCGAAGAAACGTGGTGTCTCCATTTCCGGCGAAGCCTGCCCGCATCACTTCACGCTTACGGACGCTTCGATTGCCGGCAGCGAAAAGTTTTGGGCGGACGATGGCAAAACTTTGAAGTCCGAATTGGGAACCTTGAACGCCACCCGCACCTGGCCAAGTTATGATACGAATTTCAAAATGAATCCACCGCTTCGCACCGCCAAGGATCGCGAGGCGATTCTCGAAGGCCTGGTCGACGGCACGATTGAAATCCTGTGCAGCGACCACGCGCCGCATTGCGATTACGAAAAGGAAGTCGAGTTCAACTACGCCCCCTTCGGCATCACCGGCCTCGAAGTGGAACTGGCGCTCTCGCTCATGCAGCTCGTCCACCCGAAGCGCATTTCGCTCGCGGACATGATTGCGAAGTTCACGGTTAATCCCGCGCGCTTGCTGAACTTAAACAAGGGAACTTTGAGTGTCGGTGCAGACGCGGACGTGACGGTGTTCGATGAAAATGCGGAATGGATTTATCAGCGCGAAGATTCCGCAAGTAAGTCCAAGAACAATCCCTTCTTCGGCTGGACGCTGAAAGGCAAGGCCGTGGCGACGATTGTCGGCGGGAAAAAAGTTTGGTCGGAAGACACCGAACTCATCGCCGCCTGAATCACTTGGCTAAGTCCACGCGCAGCATCACTTCATTGCGCCGCCAAAATGATGGCGTCCACGGCGGATCGAAGTAGCCATAAATCGGGCTACCCACTTTTTGCAGATTTTGCGCGGACAGCCATTGCTCCAGCTTTACGAGCGCGTTGGTTTCTTGACTGCGGCTGCGACCACCGCTGAAACGCAGCACGGCAAATTGTCCGCCGCTGATTTCCTTCACCGTCAAACCCGGATCGCTCGGCTTGGGCGTTTGGCTGGCGCTCATGGTTTTGGGCATCACGAAAGCCATCGTGGCATCGGTGTTTTCGCCCGACATATAGACCGGCGTGGTCATGGAAATTTTTTGCTGTGCGGCATTCTTGCCGCCGATGTAGCGGAACAGCCGACTGAAGCTGTCATCCGCACCGCGCATCGGCACTTCCACCACGACGAGTGTGGGATAATTTCGCAGCTCGAATTTACCGGCACTGCGGACGACTTGATAGGGCGCGGATTCATACCCGCCGCGAACGGACGAGCAGCCCGCCACCAGCAAACCGGCTACGGCTACGACCGCCAGAATAATGAGTGCTATTTTCATAAAAAGATTCACGCCGCGCCAAAATGTTTTTTCAGCGCCACCGCACGATACGCAAAAATTTTCTCCACGTCAGCCCGCACGAAAAATTTATTGACCAGCGCGCCGCCTGGCACGGCGTATTCTACGCGGTCGCGGCATAAGGTGCCGCTGTCCTTTTCCGCAAAAGTATGCGTGTGATGCCACAGCCGATACGGTCCGCGCAATTGTTCATCCACGAAACTGACCGGCGGGTTCCAGTCGGCAATGCGTGTCCGCCAGCGAACGGGGAAACCGTGGATGCGGATCTGGTAATCAATCAGCGCTCCGACGCGCATCGGGATTTCGCCGGGCGTGAGGATTTTGAAATTAAGCCATGGTGGCGTGATGACTTCAAGGTTCCGCGCATCGGCGAAGAACGGAAAAACTGTTTCGCGTCGAACCGGCAGCCAGAGTTCCGTCTCAAAAATGTGCGTCGTCATTGAGGGCTGAATCTAACGCAAAAATTACCATCCGCCAGCGGGTTCACGCTTGAACCGCTGACGCAACGAAACTATTCTACGGCACTTGATGAAAGCCATTTTAGCCCTCGAAGACGGTTCAGTGTTTCACGGCACAGGTTTCGGCGCCAAGGCGTCCGCCTGTGGCGAAGTTTGCTTCAACACTTCCATGACGGGTTATCAGGAAATCCTCACCGACCCGTCCTACAAGGGCCAGATCGTGACAATGACCTATCCGCTCATCGGCAACTACGGCGTCAACACGCAGGACGTGGAATCATGGCGTCCGCACGCGTCCGGCTTCGTCATCCGCGAACTTTCACCCGTCGTCAGCAACTGGCGCGCAGATTATTCGCTGGAAAAATATCTCGAGCAGAATGGCATCCCCGGCATCCAAGGAATTGATACGCGGGCGTTGACGAAAAAATTACGGGTGCGCGGCGCGTTGAACGGTTTCATCACCACGGAAAATATTTCCGAAGCCGAGGCGGTGAAGCGCGCGAAGGAATTTGTCTTCGTCGGCGTAGATTACGTCAAGGAAGTCACGCACAAGAAAGAGTTCCGCTGGGATCCCAAAGACGAGCAGAGCGCGGCTTTTGACCTGGTGCGCGGAGTGAAAGGTGGCGACGCGCGCAACATCCGCAAACCGCTGCCCGCTGCCGACATTCCGATTGTCGCGTTCGACTTCGGGATGAAATACAACATCCTGCGCCGCCTGCGGCAGCATGGTTTTGCCACGCAAGTGTTGCCCGCAACCGCCACGGCGGCGGACGCGCTGAAGCACAAGCCCGCCGGAATTTTCCTCTCGAACGGCCCCGGCGATCCCGCTGCGCTGAATTACATCGTGCGCGAAGTGAAGACGCTGCTCGAGTCCGGCATTCCTATTTTTGGCATCTGCCTCGGCCACCAAATTCTCGGTCAGGCGTTCGGTGGAAAAACTTTCAAGCTCAAGTTCGGTCATCGCGGCGGCAACCAGCCCGTGAAAGATTTGGAATCCGGCGCGGTGGAAATCACCTCGCAGAACCACGGCTTCGCGGTGGATGCGAAATCCTTGCCATCCGATGTCGCGGTGCATCGCATCAACTTGAACGACCAGACCGTTGAAGGTTTGCGGCACAAGACCAAGCCGGTTTTTTGCGTGCAGTATCACCCCGAAGCTGCGCCCGGTCCGCACGATTCCACGCCGCTGTTCGCCGAGTTCCGCGATTTGATTTTGAAACGCGGCTAAAACACAATGCTTGCGAAAGATTTCCGTTTGACTTGAAGCCGGTCGCACTCATAATTCCAACAATTAATCTATGGCGAAACTCGTTATCCTGAACCAAGGCATGACCGGCCGCACGTTCGAGCTGCAAATCGAACGCACGACCGTTGGCCGCGTGGAGGATAACACTTTCCAGATCGCCGACGCCTCCGTCTCCAGCCATCACGCGGAAATTCTCATGCGCGGTTCCGAAGTCGTCATTCGTGATTTGAATTCGACCAACGGCACGTTCGTCAACGGCGAAAAAATTTCCGAGGCCCCGCTCAAGTCTGGCCAGATCCTGCGCTTTGGTCAGGTCGAGCTGAAGATTGATGACGGCCAGCCGGCATCCGCTCCGGCTCCCGTTTCCGCCGCGCCCGCGCCCACCGCCGCCGCGCCGAAAAAACAATCTGAAGGGGCCACGATGGTTATGGCGCGCGGCGTCAGCCTGACCGACCTCGAACAAGGCGGCACACGTCAGCCCGGCTTCGACACCAACACGGTTTTCTCCAAGAAGAAAAACAAGGTCAACACCTACTTCATCATCGGCGGTGCCATCGTGGCCGTCATCATTGGCATCCTCATCGTCATCGCCCTCAAGGCGGCCAGCGGCGGCGGCGGCGGAACTAATCCATAACCATTTCGCAAGTTGCTGCGCCCAAGCCGGGTGCGCTCCGGGTGCATTGCTGCGCCATTTTGCATTCCGTTATTCTTCGTCCCGCCCTTTACTTTCCGTCGTGGCTGGCGCATTTTTCGGCGCATGAAATTTTTCACTGTTCTCCTGCTCGCGGCCTTGCGGTCGGCCAACCTTTGCTCCGCCGCGCTCCCGCCGGTTTCCGTGCTAGAGGGTAACGTGCTGTGCCTGCGCGCCGACCGGATTTCAGAAACGTGGCTGGCCCAAGTGCGCGCGTCCCAAGCCACCAACCGGATTACCGGAACGGTGTTGGACCTGCGTTTTGTGGATGGCGATAACGCGGCGCTGACGGCGGCAAAGGAATTTTTTTCAAAAACAAAATCGCCGCTGGCCATTCTCGTGAACAGCCAGACGCGCGGCAGCGCGGCGGATTTGGCGGCGACGTTGCGAGCGGAAAAAACGTGCCTCATCATCAGTTCCACCAACCCGCCGCCGGGAATTACGACGGATCTCACCGTGGTTGTGAGCGCGGCGGCGGAGAAAATTTATCAGGCCGATCCTTTCGCCGTCATCGCCACCAACAATCCAGCCGGAGCTTCGGGCAAGGCGGGGATAAGCGTCTTTGTGGATCACATGACCGAGGCGGAACTGGTGCGTCGTCGCATCAAAGACGGCGAGGATGCGTCCGAAGATTTGTCCTCCGCGCGTCCGACCCCGGTGCAACCCATCGTCCGCGACCCGGCGTTGGTGCGCGCGCTGGATTTGTTCAAGGCGCTGTCCATCCTGCATCGCGGCTACAAATGACGACCGGCAAAAAAACTTGGTAACAATCCGCCGCGTTTGCTTCTGGGAAAGGTGGGCGATTGAAATTTTTAGGCTCCGCACGTCGTCGCCGACAATTACGGAATTTTTGAAATGAGTTCCCACTGCGCCTCCTCGACTGCGCCGGGCGATGTGTTCGCCACGACGCATTGGACGGTCGTGCTCGCGGCGGGTCAACGTCACACGCCGCAGTCCGACTTGGCGCTGGAGCGGTTATGCCGGAGCTACTGGTTTCCGCTCTACGCCTACGTCCGGCGGCGCGGTCACGCGAAGGCGGACGCGGAGGATTTGACGCAGGCTTTTTTTACGCGGCTGCTGGAGAAAAATTTTCTAGCAAATCTCGATAATGAAAAAGGAAAGTTCCGCGCGTTCCTGCTGGCGGCGTTGAAACATTTTCTGGCGAACGAATGGGACAAGTCGCAGGCGCAAAAACGCGGCGGTGGCACGGAGCATTTTTCGCTGAATTGGGAAACGGCGGACACAAAATTTCAAGTCGCCGCCACAAGTGAGCCAAGTCCGGATCAGGCGTTCGACCGCGAATGGGCGCTGGCCTTGCTCGCGCGCGTGATCGAGCGGCTGCAGGCGGAGTGCGCGGCGGATGGCAAAGGGAAATTATTTGAGCAGTTGAAAACATTTCTCATGGCGGGCGGCGGTGACTCGGCGCAGGCGGCGGTGGCGAAGTCGCTCGGCATGGAAGAAGGCGCGGTGCGCGTGGCGATCCACCGGCTGCGGAAGCGTTATCGCGCATTGCTGCGGGATGAAATTGCGAACACGCTGGCGGATGAATCGCAGGTGGACGACGAGATGCGGGCGTTGTTTGGGGCTTTTAGTTGAACCACGAAACACGCGAAAGGGAGCCCGGATTTTTTTACGGTGCTTGCGGGTGTTTCGTGTATTTCGTGGTAAAAATTTTTTGAGGAGTTGCGTTGCCGGAGGAACCGCCCCATTATTTTTCACATGAAGACCCAACTAATAATTTTTGCGGTGCTGGCTTGCGTCTCCGTGTCGTTTGCGGCGGAAGATTTGAGCCATGGCATTTTGCTCGTGGCGAACAAGGGCGATCACACGCTGGGACTGATGGATACCACTGCTGGAAAAATGTTCGCCACCGTGCCGGAAGACGGCGTGACGGGACATGAAGTGGTGGCGTCGCCCGATGGCAAATTCGCCTACGTCCCCATTTACGGCAGCGGCGGCGTGGGCGGCAAAGGCACGGACGGACAATTAATTCGCGTGATTGATTTGGAAAAGCGCGCGGTAGTCGGCACGGTGGATTTGGAAAAAGGTTTGCGCCCGCACTGCGCGGTGATGGGGCCAAAGAACGGTTTACTTTACGTCACGACGGAGATTGAAAATGCCGTGACGGTGATTGACCCGCAGACGTTGAAGGTGGTCGAAAAAATCCCCACCGGCCAGGCGGAGTCGCACATGCTCGCCATCACGAGCGACGGCAAACGTGGTTACACGGCGAACGTCGCGCCGGGAACGGTTTCGGTGCTGGACCTAGCGGCGAAGAAAGTTCTCGCCGTGATTCCGGTTTGCAAAAACACGCAGCGCATTTCGCTCTCGCCAGATGACCGCTGGGTTTTCACTGCCGACCAAACGCAGCCACGTCTCGCGGTCATTGACACGCGCACGAATGGCGTGAGCCGGTGGATTGACTTACCAAGCAATGGCTACGGTTCCGCACCCACGCCGGATGGCCGCTGGCTGGTCATCGCGCTGCCGAAGGTCAATCAGGCGGCGGTGATTGATTTGGCCACCATGAAGGTGGTGCAGACTTTGGACGTGGCGAAAGCGCCGCAAGAAGTAGTGGTGCGACCCGATGGCGCAGAGGCTTATGTGTCCTGCTCCGGCAGCCGGCAAGTGGCGGTGATTGACACGCAAACGTGGAAGGTGAAAAAGCTGATTGAAGCCGGGTCGGGGGCGGACGGACTGGCGTGGGCGAAAGGAAAATAATTTTCACGACACCGGTTTAATGAAGATGAAATTTGGCATCAACACTTTTTTGTTCACCTCGCCGTTCACGAACGCCAGCACGCGATTATTCGGCAAGTTCAAGGCGTGGGGTTTCGACGGCGTGGAAATCGCGGTGGAAAATGTCGGCGACCTTGACCCCGTGTTCGTGCGGGCGCAACTGGATCGGCACGGTCTGGTCTGCACTTCGGCGTGCGCGTGTTTTCCGCCGGGGCGCGATTTGCGCGGCACGCCGGTGCAGCAACGCGCGGCGGTCGCGTATGTCAAAACGCTGGTGGACTACGCGGAAATCCTCGGCACAAAAATCGTGATGGGGCCGCTCTACTCCGCCACCGGTCGAGCGGAAGCCACGCCGCCGGAGTTGTCTCGCCATCAGTGGCGCACGGTGCGCGCGCATTTGAAAAACATTTGTGCTTACGCCGAGGCAAACGAAAAAATTATTTGTCTGGAGCCATTGAACCGGTTTGAGACGGATTTTCTGAACACGGTGGAACAAGGGCTGCGGATGATTCGCGAGGTGGACAGCCCGGCGTTGAAGCTGTTACTCGACACGTTTCACATGAACATCGAGGAAAAAAATCCGGCGGCCGCCATCCGGCGCGCGGGTAAGCACATCGGCCACTTTCATGCGAGCGCGAGCGATCGCGGCACGCCGGGCAACGACCATGTGGATTGGCGTGGCGTGGCGGCGGCCCTGAAGTCCGCGCGCTACGACGGCGCGGTGGTGATTGAATCGTTCACGCAAGACGTGGCAGTCATCGCCCGCGCGGCGGCGATCTGGCGGAAGATTGAGCCGCGCCGCGAGGACATCGCCGTGAAGGGGCTGGCGTTTCTGAAAAAAACTTTCAAATAATTTTGCAACCTATGATTGAGCCGCGCGTCCTTTTCCACGAACCAACCGTAATTTTTCCATGAAAATTTTTGTCCTTTTATTTTTGTCCCTGTGGTCCCTGCTCCCGGTCGCCAGCCGCGCGGAGGAGAAACGGATTGTGATGATTGCGGGCAAGGCGAGCCACGGTTCCGGTGAACACGAGGCGCGGGCGGGTTGCCTGTTGTTTCAAAAATGTCTCGCAGGTTTTCCTGGCGTCACGGTGGAGGTTTATTCCAACGGCTGGCCGGAAAATCCTGCCGTGCTGAACGGCGCGGCGGCGTTGGTGATTTACAGCGACGGTGGCGCCGGCCATCCGGCGTTGCAGGATGACCACACAAAAATTCTCGACGCACTGATGAAGCGCGGAACTGGCTTGGTGCTGGTTCATTACGCGGTGGAGCCGACATCGGAGCGCGGGCAGACGGAGTTTCTCGACTGGATCGGCGGCGCATTTGAAATCAACCGCTCGGTCAATCCGGTGTGGTTAGCGGAAATGAAATCACTGCCGCCGCATCCCATCGCGCGCGGCGTGAAACCATTCGCGGTGAAAGATGAATGGTATTTCAATATGAAATTCCGCGATGGCATGAAAGGCGTGACCCCCATTCTCGTCGCCGTGCCGCCCGCAGACACGATGGAGCGCGCGGACGGCCCGCACGAGGGCAATCCCGGCGTGCGCGCAGCGGTGACGCGCGGCGACGCGCAAACGTTGGCGTGGGCGGGCGAGCGCGCGGATGGCGGACGCGGCTTTGGTTTTACCGGCGGGCATTATCACCGGAACTGGGGCGATGACAATTTCCGCAAGGTGATGCTGAATGGAATTCTGTGGACGGCCAAAGTGGAAGTGCCGCCGACCGGCGTGGAATCCGTGCTGACCGCCGCTGACCTCGCCGCGAATCAGGATCTAAAAGGCCGCAAGGCTCGACTCGCCGCGCAAAATCTTTTAACCAATGCCCCGCCCGCAACGTCCACCAACTAAAATCCAACCAATAAAAATAATGAGCAAACAAATCATCATTCCCCGGCGCAGCTTTTTGAAAAATGTGACGCTCGCCGGCGCGGCGGTCACCACACTGCCGCTGTTCAACGTGCGCGCGGACGACGCGCCGAAAAAATTCAAGGTCGGTCTCGTCGGCTGCGGCGGGCGCGGCAACGGCGCGGCGGAAAACATTCTCGAAGCCGCCAAATTGTCCGGTCAGGCGGTGGAAATTTATGCGGTAGCTGATTTCATGCAGGATCGCGCGGACAGTGCCGCGAAGAAATTCAGCCTGCCCGCCGAGCGCGTGTTCGTCGGCGCGACGGCTTACCGGCACGTCATGGAGCAGCCGGTGGACATCGTCATTCTCGCCACGCCGCCGGTGTTTCGCCCGGCGCATTTCGAGGCGGCGGTGAATGCGGGCAAACATATCTTTGTGGAAAAACCCGTGGCGGTGGATCCGGTCGGCGCGCGGAAGATGTTAGCGCTCGGCGAACTGGCGGGGCAAAAAGGATTGTCCGTGGTGGCCGGCACGCAGCGGCGGCATCAGGGCAGCTATCAGCGCAACCAGTTCGCGGTGGCGAATGGCGCCATCGGTAAGCTCACCGGCGGCACGGTGAGCTGGTGTGGCGGACGGTTGTGGTTCAAGACGCGCGAGCCGGGCGAGAGCGATGCGAATTATCTTGTCCGCAACTGGACGAGTTTTTCCAACATGTCGGGCGATCACATCGTGGAGCAGCACGTTCACAATCTCGACATCGCGAACTGGTTCATCGGTCGTCCGCCAGTTTCCGCCGTGGGTTTCGGCGGGCGCGCACGGCGGCAGACGGGCAACCAGTTTGATTTCTTCAGCGTGGATTTTAATTACGGTGAAGACGTTCACATCCACAGCATGTGCCGGCAGGTGAGTGGCACTTATTCCGCCATCAATGAATTTTTCACCGGCACCGAAGGCAGCACGTTCGGCGGCGGCAAAATGCAGTCGGCCAAACTGGCAGGGATGAACGTGCCGGAATTCAAGACGCACAACAGCGGTTATGTGCAGGAACACATTGACCTGCTGGCAAGCATCGCGAACGGCAAGCCCGTCAACGAAACCAAGCAGGTTACCGAGACGACGTTGACGGGAATCATGGGGCGCATCTCCAGTTACACCGGACAACTTGTGCGTTGGACGGACCTCACCACCAACACCGAATCGCCGTTCTATAACCTCGCGTTGTCGCCTTCGCCCGCTGACTTTGAAACCGGCAATGTCGTCGCCCCGAAGGATGACGTGGTGCCGGTTCCGGGCGAGGCCTAAAATATTTTGGTTCACCGAACGCCGCGCGATTTGAAAGTCGCGCGGCGTTTTTGTTTGAAGGTGAAGTGTCATCTGACGGGCTTGAAATTTTTTCAGCAGGCCGCATCCTTTTCGCGTGAGCCTAAAACCAAACACCCGCGGGCTGCGCCGCCAAAACCTGCTCCCCGCCTGCTCGGGAGCGGGCGGAAGGCGGCGGCTTTGACTTACGCGGAGGCCATCGAGTTTCTCTACCGCCGGCAAATGTTCGGCGTGAATTTTGGTTTGGAAACCACGCGTCGGCTCGCGGCGGGCGCGGGCAATCCGCAGGCGCAACTCCGCTTCATCCACGTCGCCGGCACGAACGGCAAAGGCTCCACCTGCGCCATGCTGGAAAGCATTTATCGCGCAGCCGGCTTGCGCGTTGGGCTGTTCACCTCGCCGCATCTGGTTTCGTTTCGCGAACGGATGCAGGTGAACCGGGAATTCATTTCGCAGGCAGATGTGGCGCGGTTGGTGGCGGAGTTGGCGGCAGTCAAACTGCCGGACGCTACAACCTTCTTCGAGTTCGTCACCGTGCTGGCGCTAAAATTTTTCGCGGAACAAAAGTGCGACCTCGTCATCTGGGAAACCGGCCTCGGCGGACGGCTCGACGCGACCAACATCGTCACGCCGCTGGCGAGCGTCATCACGAACATCGCGCTCGACCACACGCAATGGTTGGGCGACACGCTGGAAAAAATCGCGGCGGAAAAAGCGGGCATCATCAAGCCCGGCGTGCCAATCATCACGGGGGCAAGTGAGCCGGAAGTGTTGCGGGTGATTGAGGAAGTGGCCCAAAAAAATAATTCGCCGCTTACGCGCGTGGCGTCAAATCCATCCTCCATCCACCATCCACCATCCGCACTTCTGGGCGACCACCAAAAACAAAACGCGGCGCTCGCCATCGCCACGGTGGCGGCTTTGCAAAAAGAAATTCCCGTCAGCGCAGAACCAATCCGCAAAGGTCTCGCCACCGTGAATTGGCCGGGGCGCCTGCACCTTATCACGCGGCCCAGCGGACAGAAGATTTTGCTCGATGGCGCGCACAATGTCGCCGGCGCGGAAACGCTGCGGGCGGCATGGCTCGGCGCTCCATCAACGCTCATTATCGGCGTGCTCGCCGACAAGGACTGGCAGGCGATGGTCACCATTCTCGCGCCGCTCGCGTCGAAAATTTTCACCGTGCCGGTCGCCAGTGCGCGCACGGCCGATGCGAGTGAGCTGGCCACATTTTTTCAATCCGCCAACCCTTCAGCGCAAGTGGTCGCGTGCAATAATTTCTCCGAGGCGCTGGCGGCCAGCCAGGACGAGCCTTTTGTCGTGGTCGCGGGTTCGCTCTATCTCATCGGCGAGGCGCTGGAAAAATTGGGGGTGCTGCCCGCCGACGGCGGCGAGCGCGGACTGAATGAGTGGACGGCCACGAAATAATTATTCGCGGAGAAATTTTTTTCGCCACATCCTTTTGCTTTGTCACCGCGCGCTGTCTCGGTAAAACTCTCCGCGTGGAACCGCTCCGACTAATCATGACCCCCGCCACGGGCGAACGCCGGCTGCGCTTCGTCGGCGACAAAATTATTTTTCAACTGCGCTTGCCGCGTCGAAGCGAAGCGCAGACGGGCGCGGAAAATGTTTCCGCGCCAAAAAACTGGTCGGCGCGCCTCCGCACCAACCTTGGCCGCGCCGCCGCGCGCCGCGCCGAAATCATTTCCGCTGGCGGGAACTCGGCGGTCGTCGCCAACTCCTCGTGGCGCGATGTGCCGATGCAGCGCATCGCCGACGGCTGGCAGATCGAACTGCCGCTCGCTGAAGTTGGTTTCTTTCAGGCCAAGGCTTATCTGCTCGACGAAAAAAAATGGCAGCACTGGCCGGACGGCGCGGATGCGGGCATTTCCGTGCATCCAAACTTTGCGCGCACGGCGAACACGATTTACTGCGCCTTCACGCGCCTGTTTGGCGCGACCAAAAATCTCGCCACGGTGGCCGATGAAAAACTGGAAGCGCAACTCAAGTCGCTCGAAGCGCTCGGCTACGCCACGCTGCCGCCATCGGGAAAATTCCGCGACCTCGCCGCGCAGCTCCCGCACATCGTCCAAAAGCTCGGCTGTAAAATCATTCACCTGCTGCCCGTGCATCCCACGCCCACCACTTACGCCCGCTTCGGTCGCAACGGCAGTCCCTACGCCGCGCTCGACCTGACCGCTGTGGACCCCGCGCTCGTCGAGTTTGACAAACGCACGACGGGCATTGAACAATTCTGCGAGCTGACCAGTGCTGCTCACGCTTACGGTGCGCGCATCTTCCTAGATATCGTCATCAATCACACCGGCTGGGGTTCCACGTTGCAGGAAAATTTTCCTAAGTTTTTCCTAAAAACCCCCGATGGCGAATTCGCCAGCCCCGGCGCGTGGGGAACCGTCTGGGAGGATTTGGTTGAACTCGAACAGCACGACGTGAAGCTCTGGGATCTTATCGCCGATTCGCTGCTCATCTGGTGTCGGCGCGGCGTGGATGGTTTCCGCTGCGATGCCGGCTACAAAGTTCCCACCGCCGCGTGGCAATACATCATCGCCCGCGTGCAGGAAGAATTTCCCGAGGCGATTTTTCTCCTCGAAGGCCTCGGCGGGCCGTGGACGGCCACGGAAAGTTTGCTCACCGATGGCGGGATGCAGTGGGCCTACTCCGAACTCTTCCAAAATTATTCCGGCCAAGAAGTCGCGTGGTATCTCGACTACGCCAACCAGCAGAACGAACGCATTGGCAGCTACGTCAATTATTCTGAAACGCACGACAACAGCCGCCTCGCCGCGCAAAGTGGTGGGCCTGTGAGTTCAAAAAAAGCGGGTCGCATCTGGTCACTGCTGCGAAACCGTCTCTGCGCGCTGACTAGCCCCAGCGGTGGTTTCGGCTTCACCTGCGGCGTGGAATGGCTCGCCACGGAAAAAATCCGCGTCCACGGCAACACCGGCCTGAACTGGGACGCCGCTGAAAACATCGTTCCCGAACTCGCGCAACTCAACGCGCTCATTTCCGATCACCCGTGCTTCTTCGACGGCGCCAAGCTCACGCGCTTGAGCGCGCCCGACTCGCCGGTTTATGCGTTGCTCCGCGAATCGGCGGAAGGAAAAGATTCGGTTTTGGTTTTGGTCAACACGGACGTTGAGAAAAAAAACAATCTCGCGCTCGACGTTTCCGCTTTCCGCCTTCCGTCCACCCTCCGCAGTGCTACGGAGGACGGGCTTTCCGCTTTTGAATTCGAGCTGCTCGGCCAGCCGCTGCCGAACATTTCCACGGTCAAAAATAAAATCACTTTCACGCTTCCACCCGGCGCAGCCTTCTGTCTCGCGTCCACGGAGAAGCCCGTTGGTTTGAGCGGCGATAATTATCGCCACGCCCGCGCGCAGGCTGCGTTTGCCCTGTCAGCACTAAATAAAATCATTCCCATCGAGGCCGTGGACGGACTGGACTGGCGCTGGCTTGCGGAACAAGTCGCGCGTTCGCCAAAAAACTTCCTTGTCACCGCCAGCGAATTCGCCGCGCGGGATGGCAAAACGCCGCTGGCTGAACTGCTGGTCGAGGCGGATGCCGGAGAAGTTTTCCCGCGTGTCGTCATCTGGACTTTGCTCGACTCGCGCCGCGTCACGATGATTCCGCCGGGTCACTGGCTGTTGATTGAAGACAGCGCGCCGTTCCGCGCATCTTTGGAAGCGCGAAGTGCGGAGTGCGGAGTGCGGAATGAAAACACGCGCACCCACGTCCAATCCATTCCCACTGGAAATGTTCACGTCGCATTTTTTGCGCCGCGCGGTAGTGACACAGGCATCTTGCCGGTGAGTTCATCTGCGGTTGATGCTGATTTAATTTTGGAACGCCACGCCACAACTTCGCAAAAAGTTTCGGCAACTATTCGTTTCCTCGCGCCCGAACCCGCAGAACCTTCAACTTTCAACCTTCAACCTTCAACCTTGGTTTTGCTCACCAATCATCGTGGCGGCATGGCGCGGTTGTGCGTTGATCTGGGCCGCGTGAATTCCAAATACGACTGCGTCCTCGGCGCGAACCTGCACCCGACCGTGCCGGTGGATCGCCACGTTTTGGTGAAGCGCCTGCGCGTCTGGGTGAATGCCGACGGGTTTCTCTCTGCGCTGGATTTCAAAAGCCTTGGGTCGTTTCAAGCTGGCCCGCCCGCCATCTGGAACTTTGTGGCGAACGCCGGTGACGGGCGCACGGTGGAAATTGAATTGCGCGCGGAAATGTTGGCGGATGAAAACACCGTCGTCTTTCAATTCAGCCGCCCGACGGAAAAGCTGGCGCAAGGAAAACAATTGCCCGCCGATGCCGACGTGCGCCTGACGGTGCGCGTGGACATCGAGGACCGGAATTTTCACAGCGAAACCAAGCGCAATGATGGCGCGGATTTCCATTTCGCGTCGAACTGCCGGGAAATTAAAAATTCAAAATTAAAAATTCAAAATTGCGTCGGATTTGAATTTACGCCCGCCAACGACCGTCAACTCCTGGTCTTTGCCGACAGCGGCGAATACCACGCGCAGCCGGAATGGTGCGAGAACATCCCGCATCCCGTCGAGCAGACACGCGGGCAAACCGGCAGCGGCGATGCTTACAGCCCCGGCTGGTTTGAACTGCCGCTGACAAAAGGTGAAAGCGTTGCACTGATCCTCACGGCGGAAATGGAAGAAGTCAAAAGTGGAAAGCGGAAAGCGGAAAGCGGAAACGCCCAGCCGGATTTCGCCTCACAACTTGAATGTGCCGCGAAACAATTTGTCGTCCGCCGCGACGAACGAAAGACGGTCATCGCCGGTTATCCGTGGTTTCTCGATTGGGGCCGCGACTCGCTCATCTGTGCGCGCGGCTTGCTCGCTGCGGGTTTGAATGACGAGGTGAAACAGATTTTGCTCACGTTCGCCAAGTTTGAAAAGGACGGCACGCTGCCTAACACGATTCACGGCAACGACGTTTCCAATCGCGACACGACCGATGCGCCGCTGTGGTTCGCCGTCGTGTGCGAAGAATTTTCTAAAATTAAAAATTCAAAATTAAAAATTCAAAATTTTTACCACGCGCCCGTTGACGCCCATGGCCGCACCATCGTCGATGTGCTGAGGAGCATCGCGGAAAATTATTCGCACGGCACACCGAACGGCATCCGCATGGACGCCGACTCCGCGCTCATCTGGAGTCCGAGTCACTTCACTTGGATGGATACGAATTATCCCGCTGGCACGCCGCGCGAAGGCTATCCCGTCGAGATTCAAGTACTTTGGATTCGCCTGCTGCGGCAGCTTGAAAAAGTTTCTGCGCCGGCCGATCAAAACAAATGGCGCGACCTTGCCGACCGGGCAACCGCCTCATTTGAAAAATACTTCTGGTGCGAAGACCAAGGTTGGTTCGCCGATGTGTTGCTCGCCAAGCCGGGCGTCAGTGCCCGCGCGGCCGTGGGTGACGCTGCGTTGCGGAGCAATTGCCTGTTCGCCATCAGCCTCGGCCTCGTTAAGGATGAGCGGGCGAAGCGTTGCGTGGCGGCGGCGGAAAAATTCCTCGTCGTGCCGGGTGCGCTGCGCTCACTTGCGCCGTTGCCGGTGTCCGTGCCGCTCACGATTTACGGCAACGACGGACGCCAATTAAATGATCCGCCGAATCCGTATTGGCCGCGCTACGAAGGCGATGAGGACACGCGTCGCAAGCCCGCCTATCACAACGGCACCGCGTGGACGTGGACGTTTCCGACGTTCTGCGAGGCGCTCGCAGCGGCGTGGGATTTTTCACCGGAAGCGGTTGCGGCGGCGAAAAGTTATCTGGGCAGCGCGGAGAAAATTCTTAATGAAGGCTGTCTCGGCCAATTGCCGGAAATTCTCGATGGCGACGCGCCGCACACGCAACGCGGCTGCGACGCGCAGGCGTGGGGGGCGACGGAGGCGTTGCGCGTTTGGAAAAAGTTGGCGCAGTAAAAGGGAAGCCGCTCACCGAATAATTCAGCGTGCCATTTTTATCCGTGTGCATCCGTGTGCATCCGTGGTAAAAATTCGCCAGCCGAAATGGTTTTGACGCCCAAAAATCTGGACTGGTGGTGCGAGCGGGGGATTTTATTTCTCCTGCTGGCGATGCTGGTGTTTGCGCCGCTATCGTTCGGGGCGGTGGAGCCGTGGGCGTTGCTCATTGTGCAGGGGATGGCGCTGGTGGTTTTTGTTTTGTGGGGTGTGCGGCTGCACGTCGCGGCGAACCGGCGTCCGAAAATTCTCTGGCCGCCGCTGGCGTGGGTGGTGCTGGCGTTCGCGGGATATGCGGGGCTGCGCTGGTTCACGGCGGACATCGAATACGTCGCACGGCTGGAGGTGCTACAGGTGCTGATGTTCGCGGCGGTTTTTTTTGTGGTGTTGAACAATCTGCGCGGGCAGGAGGAGACGGAGGCGGTGGTATGGACGCTGATTGTTTTGGCGACGCTGATGTCGGGCTACGCGACGCTGCAATTTCTGTCGCACTCGGACCGGGTGTGGAATGTGTTCACGGATAACAAGGCGCGGGCGAGCGGGACTTACATTTCACCGAATCATTTCGCGGGTTTTCTGGAAATGATTTTGCCGCTGGCGCTGACGTTTCTGCTGGCGGGCAAGCTGAAGATCGTGCCGCGCATCCTGATGGGTTACGCGGTGGTGGCGATGCTGGCGGGATTGACGGCGACGTTTTCGCGGGCGGGCTGGGTGGCGGCGGTGGCAGGAATTTTATTTGTGCTGGGGGTTTTGCTGGGACACAAGAATCATCGGCGTTGGGCGGCGGTCTTGCTGGCGGTGCTGCTGGTGGGCGGAGGAATTTTTGTGACGCAGTATCTGGCCAAGACGCAGTCGTTCACGCAGCGGGTGAAGACGGCGGCGGATGCGCCGCAGGGTGCTTACGATTGGGATACGCGCTTGATGATGTGGGGCGCGGCGGAGCGGATGTGGCGGGACAACTTCTGGTTTGGGGTCGGGCCGGCGCATTATGATTACCGATTTCGCGAATACCGTCCGCCAGATTTGCAAGCGCGGCCAGACCGTTGCCACAACGATTACCTGAACCTGCTGGCGGATTGGGGCGCGGTGGGTGGGGTCATCGTGCTGGCAGGAATGGGGATTTTTATTTTTGGCCTGCTGAAAACCTGGCCGCATGTCCGGCGCGAGGAAAATGATTTCGGGAGCGGGCAGAGCAATCGCTTCGCTTTTTTCCTCGGCGCGACGGGGGGGTTGGTGGCGTTGGCGGTGCATTCGGTGATGGATTTCAACCTGCACATCCCGGCGAACGCGCTGATCGCGGTGACGTTGCTGGCTTTGCTGTCCAGCAACCTGCGTTTTGCCACGGAGACGTATTGGGTGCGGGTGTTCAGCCGCGAGCGTTGGCTGCTCGCCATGGCGTTGGGCGGCGTGGTGTTCGTGCTGCTGGTGAACGAATGGCGGCAAGGGCGGGAGACCTTCTGGCTGGCGCGGGCAGAACGGATGGGAAATTTTTCACCGGAGCGGGCGGCGGCGTTGCAGCAGGCTTTTGCCGCCGAACCCAAAAATTTTCAAACCGCCTATGACATCGGCGAATGTTTCCGCACGGAAGGGTTGGAGGGTGGGAAAAATTACCAGGAACTGACGAAGCGGGCGCTGGCATGGTATGCCCGCGCCTCGGCGTTGAACGGGCACGATGGTTACGGCTTTTTGCGCACCGGGATGTGTCTTGACTGGCTGGGCGATCATGCAGCGGCAGAACATTTTTTCCAGACCGCGTCCGGGCTTGATCCCAACAGCTATTATTTGACCGCGAATCTGGGCTGGCATTATGTGCAGACTGGTGATTACTCCGCCGCCCGGCAGTGTTTTAACCGTTCCATCCGCCTGTTTGGCGATAACCCCACTGCCCGCAATTATGAGGCGATTTGCGATCAAAAGCTCATTGAACGGGCGTCCGGCAAGACCGTATTGCCGGCGTGGTTTTGAAGGAAATGCCGGTTGACAATTCTTTCCACCGGTAGCTATATTTGAACCAGTCGAAAAAAAGTTAAACCAGATTTTTATGAAACATTTCCAGATTCTTCTCGCCGCATTATTTTGCACCGCGCTGGCCATCACCGCCTCCGCGCAAAATCAGGCCACCAAGCAGGGCTACGCCACCGCCGTCCGGGTGGATGGCAACGTGACTTACTCGCTGGGAGCCGGGCAGGGCGAGCATCCCCTTGTCGCCGGACGCTTCCTGCCGCCAGGCTCGATTGTCTTCACGCACGACAACGGCGTGGCCGACCTTGTTTTGGGCAAGGCCATTGACCTGCCGCAAGCTAAATGGTCGCCGGAACGCATCTCGCTCGCGCACGATTCGCACGTCCGCGGCCTCGTCACCTATCGTCCCTCCGCCGACCAGAACGCCATCCGTCTTACGCCCAACTCCACACTCGCCATTGACAAGCTAACCATCGTGGACACCGGCGCGGACACTGTGAGCGACACGGAACTCGACTTAAAAAAAGGTAAAATCTACGCCAGCGTCCGCAAGCTTTCCGGCGCGAGCCAATACATCGTAAAGCTCCCCACCGGCGTCGCTGGTGTGCGCGGCACACTGTTCAGCATCAGCGCGGATGGCGCGGTGGCCTGTTTTGAAAGCACCGGCGGCGGCGTCATTCTCGCGCTGACCCTAGCCAACGGTTCCACATCAACTTTCGTGATTGCCCCCGGCCAACTGCTTGACCCGTCCACCGGCCAGCCGGCGGTCATTTCCTCACAATTGCGCAACATTCTCGAAGAAGTGTTCGACGCTCTCCGCACGACCTACTTCCACGAAGTGGATTTTGAACGTGACCACAATGGCGAACATGTATCAAACACCTCCGGCCATCATGGCGGTGGCAAAGGTCAAGGCAATGGTGGTGGTGGCAATGGTGGTGGTGGCAACGGTCAGGGCGACCAGTAGTAATATTTTTGCCCCAGACAAATTTTCAGAAACCAGCGCAGCCTTGAGTTGCGCTGGTTTTTTGTTTAATCCAACGACGTGCAAATTAAGCGACCCAAACGCGCGCCTGTCCTTCTCGCCCTCGTCGTCCTCGCCCTCGTCTGCGGTGTCCGCCTTTGGAATCCCGGCTTCCCCGAACGGCTCGAAAACATCACCTACGACTTCCGCGTTCGCGCCGCTCAAAACAGTTCCGCGCCTGCCGCCACCAATCTGGCTTTCGTCGCGATGGAAGATTCCAGCATCGCCGCCGTGAACAGCGGCAAGATGAACGGCCTGGAACTTGGCTACCACTCCGGCCTCTACTGGCAACGGCAAGTCTATGCGCGGCTCGTCGGCGAGCTTGTGGCGCAAGGCGTCCAGAGCATCGCCTTCGATGTGCTGTTCGGCGAATTGCGCCACGATCATCCGCACGTCCAGATGGCCGATGGCAGCATGGTGGAGTCGGATGAATTTTTCGCCTGGCAAACGCGGCAAGCCGGCAACGTCCTGCTCGCCGAGACACCGGAAGTGGTGCCGCCAGACTTGTTCACCACGAACGCGCTTGCGCTCGGCGACATTTCGACAGAAAAAGACTCTGATGGAATTCTCCGCCGCGTCCGCGCTTTTCGCGATGTGCGCCGCTGGCATCCCATCATCCGGGAATTTTCCTTGCTACCCGAAATTAGCGGAGACTTGGAGCGCGCGATCCTTCAGCCGGGGAAAATTTTCATTCCGCAGTCCGGCACCACGAACCTCATTGAAGTCGCTGTGGACGTGGAAAACAATTTTCAAATCGCAGATTTTGGCGGCCAGTTGCCGCCCGGAATGTCGCCGCGCGCCAAGGCTTTCACCGGGCAGCGCATCTGGCACCTGGGCATCGTCCTCGCCGCGCAAGCGTTGAAACTGGATTTGGCGCGCGCCGAAACCGATTTGGCACACGGCAAAATCACCTTGCATGGCGTCGGCGGAATCACGCGCGTCATCCCGGTGGACGCGGCCGGATTTTTTTATGTGGACTGGCGGATCACGCCGGAAGACCCGCGCCTACTGCGGGCGCCGGTGGAAGCATTGCTGGCACAAGACAGACTGCGGTTGCTCGGCCAGACGAACGGTTTGCGCCATGATTTTCGCGGCAAACTGGTCATCATCGGCTCGGCGGCGCAGGGCAACGACCTGACTGACCGGGGCGCGACTCCGCTCGAACGCAACACGCTCCTCGTCAGCAAACATTGGAACGTCGCCAATTCTGTCATCAAGGATGAATTCATCCGCCGTGCGCCGCTGACGTTGGAAATCGCGCTCATTCTTCTGCTCGGCGCGCTCACCGCGCTCATCACCTGGGAGCTGCGCGCCGTGGCGGCGAGCGTGGCGGTCGGGCTGCTGATGGCGTTTTATTTTGGCGCGGCAGTTTTTATCTTCACGCATTTCCGCTGGTGGCTGCCGGTGATTTATCCGCTGGGCGGCGCGATGCTGACGCTGCACGGAATTCTTTTGGTGCACCTCGTCGTGTTTGAAGAATCAGCCAAGCGCCGCGTGAAATCTTTGTTCACGAAACTGGTTTCCCCGAACATCGTTCACGAACTGTTGCAGGCAGACAAACTTTCCCTCGGCGGCGCGCACCGCGAGGTCACGGTATTTTTCGCCGACATTCGAGGCTTCACGGTTTTGACCGACCAGATGCAGGAATCCGTCGCCGAATACATCCGCAATAATGAGGTCGAACCCGCCCTCGCGGAAAAGTATTTTGAGGAGTCCGCGCGCGCGACGTTGGAGATCGTGAACTTGTATCTCGCCACCGTGGCCGAGGCCATCAAGCGGCACGACGGCACGCTGGACAAATACATCGGTGATTGCGTCATGGCCTTCTGGAACGCGCCGACGCAAAACGAGAAACACGCCGTAGCCGCCGTGCGCGCGGCGGTTGATTCGCAACGGGCGATTTACGAACTGAACGTGCGGCGCGAGGCAGAGAATCCGGCGCGCGAAAAGGAAAGCCGCGAACGCGTGGCCGCCGGGTTGCCGCCGAAACCGCTGCACTCCGCCCTGCAACTTGGCACGGGCATCAACACCGGGCTTGTGACCGTCGGTCTGATGGGTTCGGACGCACACGGTTTTAACTACACGGTTTTTGGGCGCGAAGTGAATCTGGCGAGCCGGCTCGAAGGCGTTTCCGGCAGCGGGCGCATCATCATCAGCGACCTGACTTATTTTCAACTGTTGCGCCACGCGCCGGAACTGGCCTCGACGTGTGTGGAGCTTTTTCCGGTGACGGTCAAAGGCATCAAGGACGCCGTGCGGATTTATGAAGTGCCGTGGCAGCAGCCGGGGAAAAGCGTTTGACAGTATGTTTTCATCACATACAGTAAAATCAAATGGAATGGGATGCCGCCAAATTTACCGGCTTTGAATGGGATGCGGGCAATCAGGCTAAAAGTCTGGATAAACACGCGGTCAGCGGCAGCGAAGCCGAACAGGTTTTCCTCAACACGCCCTTGAAAGTTTTGTTTGACCCGGCTCACTCCCAAATTGAGCCGCGTTTTCATGCGTTTGGGCAGACGGATGTCGGGCGGCGGTTGACCGTGACATTCACTGGGCGCGGTCATCTGATTCGGATTATTTCCGCGCGCCCGATGAGCCGGAAGGAAAGAATTTTTTATGAAAAAAGCTGAAGCCAAACAAAGGTTTGTCCCCGTGTCGCACCCCGACAGCACGGCGCATTTGGACTTGAGCCGGATGCAGGCGGTGTCCTTTCCCAACTTGAAGCCGTCCACGACGACGATTTCGCTGCGGTTGCCGGACGCGATGCTGACCAAGATTAAAATCATGGCCAACAAGCAGCATGTGCCTTATCAAAGCCTGATCAAAATCCTGCTCGCGGAAAAAATTCAGCAGGGTTGACTTCTGTTTTTATGCGTATCGCCATCTATCCCGGCAGTTTTGACCCGATGACCAACGGCCATCTGGACGTGGTGCAGCGCGCGGCGAAATTGTTTGATCGCGTCATCGTGGCGGTCGCCAAAAACGAGGGCAAGCATCCGCTGTTCACGCAGGCCGAGCGCGTGGTGCTGGTGAGTAAAGCGGTCGCGGATTTGCCAAACGTCACGGCGGATTCGTTTGACGGGCTGCTGGTAGAATACGTCGCGGCAAAAAAAGCGCGGGCGATTGTGCGCGGGTTGCGCGCGGTTTCGGACTTTGAATTTGAATTCCAGCTCGCGCTGATGAACCGGAAGCTGGATGAAAACATCGAGACGATTTTCATGATGCCGAAGGACACCTACACATTCTTGAGTTCGCGCATCGTGAAGGAGATCGCGCGGCTCGGTGGCGATGTCACCCAGTTCGTGCCGCCGAATGTGCAGACGGCGCTCAAGAAGAAATTAAAATCTTAAAATGTCCCTTTCTTTTAACCTCCGCCAACTGGAAGACGATGAAATCTGTCTGCAAGGCGAACTGCCGGTGGCCGAACTGGATTTGGATGTGCAGGACGAGATGATCCGGCTGGAAAAGCCTTTGCGCTACGATTTGGAAGTCCAGCAGTTGCACGACAGCCTGCTGGTGACTGGTTCGCTGGAATTAGTGCTGAACTGCGAGTGTGTCCGCTGTCTAAAATCGTTCGCCTACAAGCTGGAGATGTCCGGCTGGGTGCTGCATTTACCGCTGGAAGGCGAGGACAAGGTGTCCATTGTGAACGATTCCGTGGACTTGACTCCCTTCGTGCGCGAAGATATGCTGCTTGAATTTCCGCAACATCCGTTGTGTCAACCGGAGTGTGCGGGATTGAAGAACAAAACCAAGGTTCAGCAGGCTGGCATTGAAGAAAAAGTGCCATCCCCGTGGACTGAACTGGATAAACTGAAACTGTAATTTTATAAATTTATGGGCGTTCCAAAAAGAAAACCTTCGACGAGCCGGCAGAAAATGCGCCGCGCTTACAACAGCGTGCTCAAACTTCCGCAACTGGGCAAATGCTCGCAGTGCGATGCCCCGGCCATGCCGCATCGGGTTTGCCCGGCTTGTGGTTTCTACAAGGGCCGTCAGGTGCTGACCGTCACGGCGGGAGCTTAATTTTTTGTTGAGGCGCGGGAGAGACTGCTCTCGCGCCTTTTCATTTCATCTATGCGTTTGGCAGTGGATGTCATGGGCGGGGATCACGGCTGCGGTGTTGTCATCGCGGGTGTGAAACTGGCATTGCAGGAGAATAAGGAAATCTCCCGCATCTACCTCGTCGGCAACACGGTGGACATCCATGCAGCGCTCCCCGAACGCGGCTTTCGCGATCATCGCGTCAAGGTCGTCCACGCTTCTGAAGTCGTGGAAATGGACGACAAGCCGATCATCGCCCTGCGTAAGAAAAAGGATTCTTCTATGGTTCGCGCCGCCGAAATGGTGGCCGACGGCAAGGCGGATGCGCTCGTTTCGCTCGGCAATACCGGCAGCCTCTTCGCCGCCGGAACTTTCAAGGTCGGTCGTATCGCGGGCGTGGAACGCGGTTGCATCGCCACGATGATTCCGCGCCAGAATAACGAGTTTGTCCTTCTGGATGCTGGTGCGAACGTCGAGTGCAAGCCATTTCACCTCGCGCAATTCGCGGTCATGGGCAGCATCTATTCCCGCGAAGTTTTGAAACGCAAAAATCCCCGCGTCGGCGTCTTGAGCGTTGGCACGGAGGATTCCAAAGGCAACGAACTTTCCCTCGCGGCGTTCCAACTCTGCAAGCAGCTTGATATTAATTTCATCGGCAACGTCGAAGGCCACGACCTGTTCAAGGATCATGTGGATGTCGTCGTGTGCGACGGCTTCGTTGGCAACATCGTTTTGAAATCCGTCGAGAGCTTGGCGATAGCGATGTTCTCGATGCTTAAGCGTGAGTTGATGAAGAACACCAAGCGACAGTTCGGTGCGATGCTCGCGAAGGATGCCTTTCACGCCATCCGCAGGCGCATGGATCCCGAAGTCTATGGCGGCGCGCCGATGCTGGGCTTCAATGGCGTGGTGCTCAAGGCGCACGGTTCCGCGCGCGACCGCGCCGTAGCCAGCGCCATCCGCGTGACTGCCCAGACGGTGAAGAATCAAATCAATCAAACCATCGCGCGTGAAATTGCGGCGGCGAACCTCAAGCTCGCCGCGTTCGAGGCCACCGCCGCCAGTGCTGGAAAAAAATGAGCGCCCCATTCACCAATCCTCGCGCCAGTCATAATTTTCAAGGCCGCTCCTGCTCCATCACCGGCGTCGGTTCTTATGTGCCGGAAAAAATTCTGACGAACGCCGACCTGTCAAAAATGGTCGAGACGTCGGACGAATGGATCACCACGCGCACCGGCATCAAGGAGCGCCGCATCGCTGCGGCCAATGAATTTACCTCCGACCTCGCGGCGAAGGCCGCCGAGCGCGCGATGCAAATGGCTGGCGTCACCGCCGACCAGATTGACCTCATTATCATTGCCACGCTCACGCCCGATATGCCGTTTCCCTCGACTGCCTGCCTCGTGCAGCGCAAGCTCGGCGCAAACCGCGCCGCTGCGTTCGACATGGAAGCGGCTTGCTCTGGTTTCATTTACGCGTTGGAAATCGGCCAACAGTTCATCATGTCGCGCACTTACGAAACCGTTCTCGTGGTCGGCGCCGAAAAACTTTCATCCATTGTGAACTGGAAAGACCGCAACACCTGCGTCCTGTTCGGCGATGGCGCGGGCGCGGCCATTTTGCAGAACCGCGAAAATTCGCACGGCCTGCTTACCGCCGTGATGGGCGCGGATGGCAACAAAGCTGATTTACTCTCGATGCCCGGCGGCGGCAGCGCGTGTCCGGCCACAGCAGAATCGGTTTCTGCCGGGATGCACTACCTGCGGATGGACGGCAAAGAAACTTTCAAGAACGCCGTCAACGCGATGGTTTCTGCTGCGAACGAAGCGATGCGCCGCTGCGACGTGGACATCACGAAAATCAAGTGCGTCATCCCGCATCAGGCCAACCAGCGCATCGTGGATGCCGTCGGCGAACGGCTCAAGACCACGCCGGAACAGCTTTTTATCAACCTGCACAAATACGGCAACACCTCCGCCGCGTCCGTGGCGATTGCCTTGGATGAAGCCGTTTCCTCCGGTAAAATTTTGCGCGGCGACCTGATTCTGCTCGTTGTCTTCGGAGCCGGCCTTACTTGGGGCGCGGCGGTAATCGAGTGGTGAATAAATAAATGAATATTTTGCGTCCGCTGTTTGACGGATGGCCGCAACGTGTTAAGGTGATTCAACTTTATGAGCGCAAAAAAGTTCGTTAGCAGTTCGTTTGATAAACCCGTGACGGTTGTTGCGCGGCAGGCAAGCTTGGAATTGTCCACCGATACCGTCTCCATCCACAAAAGCGGCATTGAATTCCGCAGCCCCACGCCCTTCAACGAGTGGAGCGAGATGACCGTCTCGCTGCAATCGCCTGTGGACGGCAGCAAATTTTCCGCGAACGGCGTCATCGTGGCCTGCACCGGCAGCAAGCACGCGGGCTTTCATGTCTCCATGCTCTTCACCGATCTGACGCCGCAGGCGCAGACCCGGCTCGGTGCCATGGCGCGCACCCCGTTTGGCACTGCTTAATGCCAAATTTTCAAAACGATTTGCAACCCCCGAACGAATGTTCGGGGGTTAATTTTTTGACCAACTGCCATCACTTCTTTAGACTAACCGCTCCATGAAAATTTTACTCACGACGACTTCCTTTCAAGACACGCCCGGCGTTCATCATGATTTGCTCAAGCAGACCGGCTGGGAAATCATCACCGCGCGCGGCCCGCTGAACGAGGCGGACACACTCGCGCTCGTCGGTGACGTTGACGGCTACATCTGTGGTGACGACGCGATCACGCGCCAGGTTTTGGAAAAAGCGCGTCCGAAGCTGAAGGTCTTGAGCAAATACGGCATCGGCGTGGATAAGATTGATGTGAAGTCCTGCACCGAATTTGGCATCCCGCTGCTCTTCACGCCCGGCGTGAATCACACCACCGTCGCCGAACACAACTTCATGCTGCTGCTCGCATTGGAGAAAAATTTCCTGTTCCACACCGACTCGACCCGCAGCGGCGATGCCAAGACAAATTGGAAACGTAAGACCGGCCACGAGCTTTTGGACAAGACCATCGGCATCATCGGGCTGGGTCGCATCGGCAAGGAAGTGGCGATTCGCGCCCGCGCCTTCGGCATGAACGTCATCGCCAACGACAACCATTTCGATGAAGCGTTCGCCCAGCAGTATGGCGTCAAGCGGGCGAACACACTTGATGAAATTTTTACCGCGAGCGATTACATCTCGCTGCACACGAACCTCACGCCAGAAACGCGCGACCTGATTTGCGCCAAGAACATCGCCAAGATGAAGCCGGGCGTGCTGATCTTGAACTGCGCGCGTGGCGAGATTGTTCACACGGCGGATTTGGTAACAGCGCTGAAATCCGGCCAAGTGGGCGGCTACGGCACGGACGTGCTCGATCAAGAGCCACCATCTGCCGATCATCCGTTGCTCAAATTGCCGAACGTCGTCTGCACGCCCCACGTCGGCTCGCGCACTTACGAAAGCGTCGTCCGGCAGGCGACCTGCGCCGTGAAAAACCTCATCCTCGCACTGAACGGCGAAAAACCCATCGCCCAGGTGAACCCCGAAGTGCCGGTGAAAAAAGCCGCCTGATCGCGGCGACAGAACTTCCGCGCCCTCGTAAGGTCGGGCGTGACAAACGCGCAGGCGGCGGTTAAACGTTTTCCCATGAGCGAATCCTTCCGCTTGAAAGACCAGCCCGCCAGCGAGCGTCCGCGCGAGCGGCTCGTGGCGCGCGGGCCGGATGCTTTGACGCACGCGGAGTTGATCGCGATTCTGCTGCGCACCGGCTTGCAGGGCGTCAACGTGGTTCAAGTCGGGCAAAACCTGCTCCAAAAATTCGGTTCACTGAACGCACTGGCGCTGGCGTCGGTGGATGAAATAAAAAAAATTCCAGGCATTGGGCGCGACAAGGCGGCGACGTTGGTGGCGGCGTTCGCGCTGGCGCGGCGGATGGAACAGGAGCGGCGCGAGGAATCACCGGTGCTGGACAACCCGCCCACGGTGGTGGGCTTCCTGCGCGAAACGAACCGGCTGAAAACCGTCGAGGCATTTCAGGTGGTGCTGCTCAACACGCGGAAGCGGCTCATCCGCGTAGAAGAAATTTCGGAGGGACTTCTGGATACGATTCTCGTTCACCCGCGCGATGTTTTTCGCGCGGCCATCACGGCGAATGCGGCGGCGGTGATTCTCATTCACAATCATCCCAGCGGCGACCCGACGCCGAGCGACGCGGACATCAAGGTGACGCGCGACCTCATCCGCGCGAGCCACATTTTGAAAATTGAGCTGGTGGACCACCTCATCATCGGCCGCGCGTCGGCGGAGCGGGCGAAGGATTATTCGTCGTTGAAGGAGTTGGGATATTTTTATTCCTGAATTTTCTACCACTGATGGGACACGGATAAGCACGGATAAAAATAAAACTAGAGAAAAATTCTTCTTCACGGGAATCCGTGTTTCTCCGTGTCCAGCCGTGGTTTCAATGAATAGCCGCTTGCTTTCAAGCACGCTTCCGCGATGATTTGCCTGTGTCTGGCAACTACAAAATCACTGGCACGGTGGCGTTGACGGAGGATCAAATCCTGGCGCTGCATCGTCGCCTGCGCGAGATGCGTCATGACGTGAACGGCAAGCTGGCGAACATCGCGGCGGCAGCGGAGTTGATGCGGCTGCGCCCGGAGACGACGGAGGAACGCATCAAAATTTTGCTCGAACAACCGCATCAGGCAGCGCAGACGATCGCGAACTTCTCGCGCGATTTTGAAACGGCGTTCGGGTTGAAGCTCGAACTTGATTAAGATTTCCGCATGGAACGGACTGAAGCGGAACTCATCAAGGCGGTGCTCGCGGGCGACGCGGCGAGCTTCGAGCCGCTGGTTAAAAAATATTCCCCCCGCGTGTTTGCCACGGCGCGCCGTTATGCCCGCCGCGAGAGTGAGATCGAGGACATCGTCCAGGAGGTCTGGCTGAAAGCCTTCGACAAGTTAAAAAGTTTTCGCAGCGAGGCTCCCTTTGAACACTGGCTCATGCGCATGGCGGTGCGGACATGCTACGATTTTCTGCGCGGCCACCAGCGGAACCGCATTTCTTCCTTCAGCGAAATTTCCGAGCCGGAGGATGACTGGCTCGAACGTTTCGTGGCCGACCCCGGCAGCGCGCCGGAAGATGCCGACGCGGCGAAACTGCTCATTGATCGCGTCATGGAAAAACTCTCACCCGAGGCGCGTCTGGTGATTCAGTTGCTGGAAATCGAAGACCGTTCGGTGAAGGAAATCGCCCAGCTCACCGGCTGGTCCGTGCCGCTGGTGAAAGTTCGCGCCTTCCGCGCCCGGGGCGAAATGCGGAAAATTCTAACGCGGATAACGAAGGAGAAGTATTTGTAACCCCGCGCAAATCTTGCGCGTCAAAAGCCGTATCGGAAGAAACGAAGTGTATGAAACTTGCTGAATTGCAAAAAAAACTGACCACCGCTGCCCGGCTGCAAAAACCGGATGACCGTGTGCCGTATGTCTTTGAGAAGCGTATCATGGCGCTCATCGCCGAGCGCGCGGCGGCCTCGGGCCGGGTGCTGTGGGCGCGTGGGTTGTGGCGCGCGGCGGTTTCATGCGTGGTGGTGGCAGTGGTTTGCGGCACGGTGGCGCTGTTCACGCCGGATGCGCGTGACGGCGGCAACGATCTCTCGCAGGATTTTGAAAATACATTGCTGGCTTCCGTTGACCAGGATGATTCCACCGCACTGCCGTGAATAGTTGGAAGGTCATCCCCACCATCGTCCTCGCCACGGTGCTGATTTTCGGCGCGGGCGTTTTCACCGGCGGCCTGCTAGTCAACCACGTCAAGACCGCGCGCCCTAAAAAAGTTGCCAAGGTGGAAACTCTGGCCACCAATGGATCCGCCATGGTCGCGCCAACGAATTCCTCCGTCCCATCGTCCGCCAAACCTTCGGCGCGTCTGCCCGAAATCTTGAACAAAGAATTTTTACAACGGCTGGAAGCGGAACTTCGCTTGAGCCGGGAGCAGCACGAGGCGGTGGAGAAAATCATCGCCGATGGACAAGGCTCAATGAAGAAAATGATGAACGCCGCGCGCCTCGAAATCCGTGAGGTGCTGACGGCGGAACAGCAGAAGCAGTTTGACAGCCTCGTGAAAAAGCAGCCGAAAAAATCGTCGGCGACGCCAACTACAAATGCCATCCCGCCAAACGTGACGGCCACCAACGTTCCGTAGTTTATTTTTCAGCCAGCAACACTTTGATTTTCTGCCGCAATTCCTTCGTGATGGAATCCGTCGAGCGGTTCGCATCCACGATTTCGAAGCCATAAATCTTTTGCAGCTTGCGGAACGCCTCACCCATCTGCGCCTGGTATTTCAGGAACGAGTCAAACAAGTCGCGCGACAGGCCGAGATCCATGCCGCTCTCCCAGTAGTCCAGCGTGGCGGTCTTGGAAAGATTCCGCTGCACGAGTTCGTTCGGCTCCACGGAAAGGTAAAACACTGCGTCCGGCTCCGGCGCGATGCCGTAAAGATTTTTCAGCCACTTCTCATCCATGCCCCGCACCATGTCGCGCGCCATCAGCGTGTAAATATAACGGTCGGCCAGCACGATGAAGCCCGCCTTGAGCGAGGGGATGATGATGTTCTCCAACTGGTCGGCAAAATCCGTGGCGTAAAAAAGTGAGAGCGTGGTGCGGCTCAAAACATTTCCGTTCTGCGCTTTTTCCAGTTCCTCGCTGACGAGCGTGGAACGTTTCAGCCCGACTTGCACCGTCGGATGCCCGCTCGTCTCCAACCAGTCCACGAGGCGGACGAGTTGCGTGGAACGCCCGGAACCGTCCGCGCCTTCCACGGCGATGAGCTTGCCGGTAAGCTGCTCCGGTTTGACGTGCGGAATGCCGTGACCGTAAAAGCGGCGTCCATTTTTGGAATCAAATTTTTTCATGCGGCCTTGTCTCCTCCCAGTTCATTCTTTTCGTCGCCAGCGGATGCGGGCAATGACGGTGGCAATGGCAGTGGGCTTTTGCGCCGGAATTTTTTTAGGTCAATCTTTTCACTGACGAGCTTGCGGACGATTTTTTGCTGTGACTGCACGTCTTGGTTCGCGTCCATCGTCACGAATTTGAACTCTTTGCTCATCGCGAGGTATTGCTCAAGGATGCGGCCTTGAAAAATTTTGAAACTCTCGTAAGGGTCCGTCGAGAGCCGCAAGTCCATGCCCGCCTCGAAAAATTTCAACTTCGGGCGACCTTCCAAAATGCGGTTCAACGACACGTCCAAGTCCGCCTTGAAAAACATCGTCATATCTGGCTGCGCGGCGAAACTGTAGAGGCCGCGCACCCATTCCGGCGGACAGCCGCGCGTCACGTCGCGCGCGAACGCCGTGAACACATAGCGGTCGCACAACACGATGTAGCCCGCGCGGAGCAGGGGAACGAGATGCCGTTCGTAGCGATCGGCAAAATCCGTGGCGTGAATCAAACTGAAGGTCGTCGGCGAAAGCAGTTCGCGTTTCTTACCCTTGCTTGTGGCGGACTTCACCAGCTCGGAAGAATTCCATTCGCTGAAATAAACCTTGATGCCCTCGGCTTCGAGCCAGCGTTTAAGCAGGTAAATTTGTGTGGACTTGCCGGAGCCGTCCAGCCCTTCGACGGCGATGAGCCGTCCGGGAAAATTTAATTCAGCAAAAGTTTTCATGGGTCGCGGCGGGCGCGTGGGAAGATGTTCGGCCAAAACTGCCGCGCTGACAAGTGCAAGCAACGCCCCGCTCAAACTGCCACCCGCTTACCCGTCCGCGCCGCTTCGTAAATTGCCTCGATGATTTTCATATCACGCCGCCCCATCGCGCCGCCCACCTCGGATTCGCGGCCGGTGCGGATGCAGTCCGCGAAGTCATCCATCTGCAACGCCTGTTGGTTCACGGCTGGGAAATTCAAATCTCCCTTGCTCGTCGTCACCTTGCCTATGGCATAGCTGAACGCATTGTCCGTAAATTCAATCCACCCCTTCGCGCCCTCTGCGCGGAACGTGTTCGCGTGGTCGTTGTAACTCGTCCTCGCCTCCAGCGTCGTGCCGCCGGGAAATTCCAGTTTGAACGTGATGGCCTCCTCCACGTCCACAAAAAATTCCGGGCGCTCCTTCGGCTCCTCGTGCGCCGTCACCGCGCTGGGCGCGGCACCCGCCGCCATGCACGCGGCCTGAATGACGTAGATGCCGATGTCCATCAATGGTCCGCCGCCCGCGAGTTTTTTCTCCACGCGCCACGCGTGCTTGCCAAAGACGAAACTGAAATTCCCCGTCAGCTTGGTGAACGCGCCGAACTCCTGCGTGCGTTGCAGGCGCATCATCTCCTGCACATTCGGGTCAAAATGCATCCGGTAACCCACCGACAATTTCACTTTCGCCGCCGCGCACGCCGCGATCATCGCGTCGCACTCCGCCACCGAGCCGCCCATCGGCTTCTCACAGATGACGTGCTTGCCCGCCTTCGCCGCGCGCACCACGAAGTCGCGGTGCAGCGTGTTCGGCGTCACGACATAAACGACATCAATGTCCTTGTTCTCCGCGATGCGGTCGAAATCTTCGTAGCGGTAGCAATTCTTTTCCGGCAATGAATACTGCTTCGTCCACTTCGCAATTTTTTCTGGATGCCCGCTGACGACACCGACGAGCCGGCACAATTTCGTTTGCTGCAACGCCGGGGCGAGCTGCGTGGAGGAATAAGTGCCGAGGCCGAGCAAGGCCACGCCCAGCGGCTTTTGCAGAGCAGTGTCTGCGCGCAAAAGATTTGGAAAACTAACTCCCGTGGCGACCGCCGCGCCGCCCACGGCGAACTGACGGAGAAATTGACGGCGCGAAAAAGGGGATTGGGAAAATTTCATCTCCGCGTTTTACCACGAGCCGGAGCCGCGTCAAGCGGAGATGCAATTTTAGCAGTGTTCGAGTGATTTGGTGGGGCGAGCGTCCGCGCGAGCGCGAGCGTCAAGTGGCAGCGACTCGCGCCGACGCTCGCTCTACCAGCCGATTATCCGCCGCAGCCATCAATCCGTTTCCAGCTTTAGTTCGCTAGGAGCGGATGCCGCTTCAGTTTTGTCAGCGGCGATCTCTGTCGGCGGCGTTGGCGCGGAAGCCGCCTGCAATTTCACCAGCGCTGGCCGGACGAGGCGGCCTTGAAAGGTCAGCCCCGGCGCGAGCGTTTCCGCAATGACCGCATCGGTCGGCGGATTTTCTTCGCCATGCACGCGGAATTTTTGCGCGTCAAACTTTTCCTGCGGGGCGGCGCTGAATGGCGTCAGGCCCACACGTCGCGCGGCGTCGCGGCAGGCGTTCTGGAAACTGCCGATCTGCTCCGTCAACTCCGGTTGGCCGGTGCGCACGGCGGCGGTGTGCAGCGCAAAAATATGGTCAAGGATACGCGCCACGACTTGCAACCATTCGCCCTCGGCGCGACGAAGCTTTTCCACTTCCAGCTTGAGCGCGCCCTTCTCAGTGTCATTGAGCTTCACTTGAAATTCGTTGAACTCTTGGATCTCCGTGGTCATGCGCTCGGCGATTTCGCGCGCGGCCTCCACCGTCTTTTCCGAATTGCCCTTGGTGATTTCCTGCACACGCGCCCATTGGTCCGTGGCGGTGGAAATCTGTGCGGAAAAAGTTTTCAAATCATGCAGCCGCTCGGCCACGGTGGTGACGGCGTTGACTTCAATCAATTTTTTAACCGCGCAATATTCGAGGATGAACGGCAGGCAGCCCAGCAGCGCGCCGACGATGACGCTGACCGTGGCGAGAATAATTTCCGTCTGGGTCATGGCATGAGCCGGGCGGCAAGCAAGGATAGCCGCCACCGCCATCACCACGCCGCCGAGCAGCAGACACGGCCACTTGGAAATTTTCCATTCGGAGACATCATTCATCCCGCCAGTGTCCGAAAAATGCCCGCGTAGTGCAAGCGGCGCGGCGGTTTGGCGTGGGTCGTTTTAATTCATGTGTCGCGCGAAGTTGGCGAAGGTTGCGAAGAAAAAATACAACTCGCCTTG
>JANOBC010000058.1:0-13203 GCA_031411455.1 Limisphaerales bacterium | reverse complement strand
GTGCCGACCGAGGATGTGCTCGTGGAAAACTGCGTCGTCTATCACGCACACGGCGGCTTCACCATCGGTAGCGAGATGTCCGGCGGCGTAAAAAATGTGCGCGTGGAGAACTGCCTCTTCCTCGGCACGGACATTGGGCTGCGATTCAAAAGCACGCGCGGGCGCGGCGGCGCGGTGGAAAACATTTTCATCAACAACGTGAACATGACGGACATTCCGGGCGACGCGATTAATTTTAATTTGTATTACGGCGGCAAATCGCCGCTGGACGACATGGCCACAACGGAAACAAATTTTCCGCCGGTCACGGAAGAAACGCCGGCGTTCAAAGACATCCACATTGAAAATCTGGTTTGCCGTGGTGCGAAGAACGCCATCGTGCTGCAAGGCCTGCCGGAAATGCCGCTGCAAAACATCACGCTCAAGAATGTTTCCATCACGTCCCGGCAAGGCGTGTCCGTGACGGATGCCGAAAACATTTCGTTTGAAAACGTGCGCGTGGAAAACAGCGCTGGCGACGCCTTGAAAACCTTTCGCGTGAAGAATTCCAAACTGGATTTGACCAAATGAAATACGTCGGCAGATTCCGCTGGGTCATCTGCGCGCTGCTGTTTTTCGCGTGCGTGGTGAACTACATGGATCGCCAAGTCCTTGGCTTGCTCAAACCGGACTTGATGAAAATTTTCGGCTGGGACGAAAAAGATTTCGGCATCATCAACATCTGCTTCCAATCCGCCTACGCGTTTGGCCAGACGGCCTTCGGCCCGCTCATCGAATGGATCGGCACGAAATCCACCTACGCCTTCGCCATCGTCTTCTGGAGCCTCGCGGCGATGAGCCATGCGCTCGCGTCAACGACGTTTGGCTGGGGTGCGGCGCGCATCGCACTCGGCCTCGGTGAATCAGGAAATTATCCCACGGCCATCAAGACGGTGGCCGAATGGTTTCCGCCCAAGGAACGTTCCGTAGCGACGGGCATTTTCAACGCGGGATCAAACGTCGGCTCCATCTTCGCGCCGCTGCTGGTGCCGTGGTTGTTTCTCACCGTCGGCTGGAAAGGCGCGTTCATCTCGCTCGGAGCGGCGGGATTTGTCTGGCTGATTTTCTGGCTCATCTATTACCAGTCGCCGGAAAAATCCAAACGCGTCACCGTCGAGGAACTCGCGCACATCCGCACCGGGCTGGCGGAAACGGCGGAGGAAAAAATTCCATGGACGAAGCTGCTCGGCTATCGCGAGGCGTGGGCCTACTACGGAACGTGTGTGCTGGTCGGGCCAGTCTGGTGGTTTTACGGTTTCTGGCTGCCGGGATTTTTTCATGACCAGTTTCATCTCGACCTGAAAAGTTTCGGCCTGCCACTCGCGTTCGTCGCGACGGTGACGGCGCTGGGCAGCATCGGCGGCGGCGGGTTGAGCGCGTGGTTTTTGAAACGCGGCTGGGGCATCAACCGCGCGCGAAAAACCGCGCTGCTCCTCTGCGCGGTCTGCACGTTGCCGGTGATTCTCGCGCCGCACGTGAGCAGCGCGTGGCTGGCGGCCAGTTTCTTTGCGCTCGCGGGCGCGGCGCACCAAGGCTGGTCGGCGACGATGTATCCGACGGTGTCGGACATTTTTCCGAAGCGTGCCGTGGCGTCCGTGGTGGGTTTTGGCGGCACGCTGGCGTCGCTGGTGTCGCTGGGATTTTTCTGGTTCGTCAGCACGCAGTTGCAGGACAAGGGTTCCTACAAAACAATCATGCTGATTTGTGGTAGCGCGTATGTGGTGGCGTGGCTGATTTTCCAATTCGGCGTGCCACAGATCAAGGCGGCGCGGGTGGAGAAATAAATTACAACTGTAACCGCGACAGCCGGCGCTTGGTGGCGACGAGGAGAAAAAGGTCGGCCAAGTTGTCTTTTACCACGAACCCGGAGGCGCCGGCACCGCAGGCGGCGCGGCGTTTTCCAGCAACAAACGAAGTAACCGAGGCCGAGCAGCAGCATCCGTTGCGAGAGCGGAAAATTTAATTCGGCGTGGTGGCCGTGGGATACCAGTAGACGACGCGCTCCGTCGCCCATTCCACCGTGGAAGAATTCGATTCGGCCGCGGTGCGGGCAAAATCATTAGTGCGGAAGGAGCGGGAACTGCCATCCACCATGGCGAAGTTGCCGCGCTTGTTGTGCCGGCCCACGGCGAACTGCCCGGGCGCAGAACTGCTGGCAATGCCGGCGGTCGCTGAATTGCCATCCTGCTCGGTCAGAAAAATGGTGTCCGTCGGTTTAGTCACGCGAGTCAGTTTCGTTTGCGGCGTTCCTGCCGCCCGCGTGCCACGGTTTATGCATATCCGAGCGTTCTCGCCATACATAAAAAACGAGCGGCTAAAGCTAGGCAGGCCGCTGGGAAAATTGGGCAAGCCGGGCGGCGGTGAACTGGGGCAGGAAAAAAGATCATGCTTGGAGGGCAGCGGAAATTGCGAGTTGGTGTAGAGCAGCGTGAGCGGCTGGCCACTGATGAGCCGGGCCACGGAATTATACCAGGCTTCCACACAGTTCCCGCTGGCAACGTCATTGATCTGTGCGCCGGCGTTGCCTTCTTCCGGCACGTTGTCGTTGTAGTCATCCGCATACATACGGAAGCCGAGTGACCACTGACGCATATTGTTCAGGCAGGAGATGGCGTGCGCCTTCTGCTTGGCCGCCGAGAGGGCGGGCAACAACATCGCCGCAAGAATGGCGATGATAGCGATGACCACCAGCAGCTCGATGAGCGTGAAGGCGAGCAAGGATTTTTTTGTGACTGAACGCAAGGCGGGCTTGATGGCCGTTTGACGAGTTGACGTCATATTTTTTCCTTTGCCCCAATTATGCCATCAATACGCCAGTTCGCGAAGAATTGATTTACCAGTATGAATGGCGCGCTTTTGCCGGCAGAAAAAAAGGGCGGCCATTGCTGGCCGCCCTGGCAATTTTTTCAGCCCCTAAATTACGGGTGATACAACCTAAAGAATATTTGGGAGACAGAATTGTTTGTGCTGAAGCCGCTGACGGCGCCACTGATGGTGGTGTATGGACCGGTTACTGCCGGAGCGGTCTGAAGGCTGAAGGAAGCATCGCTCCAGGTCAGCGTTGAAACACCGGCAGCATAGCTGATGTTCAGAGGAATTGGTGCGGTGAAGGTGACAACATCAGAAAAGGCGGTGCCAATCAAAAGGTTGTCCATGATTGAGGTGCCGATGCCGTCAGACTGGCGAAGCCCAAAGGCTTGAATGCTGCTGGCGGAGGTCGCGTCGGTGGCCAGCACATTCGTGGAACTTTCGCTGGTGGGATTGATCCATAACGTATTTTCACCCGTGCCGGAGTTGTAGCGATTGACCACGGTATAGGTCTGACCAATGATCAAGTCATGCGGGAATTGAACTGAAGCGCTGTTGGCAACGTTGGCAATGCCAATGCGGAATTTACCAGCGGCGGCGTTGTTCGTGCCGGCGAAAATTTTACCACGGAAGGTTGTGCCGTTAATGGTGTCTTTGAAATGCGCGAAATAATCGCCGCCCGAGGCGGGCACGTTGGAGAATGTGGTGGTGAATGATGCGTAAAGAAGGACTCCGCTGTTGGCGGCAAATGGCGTCGCGGCAATGAGCGCACCCAAGTCTTCAGAACGTGTGCTGCTCAACATGGCGCCACCATTGGTGACCCACAAATCATAATTGGTGCCGCTGGAATGTCCCCACGGGCTATTGGTGGAACCGAAGTTTGCACCATATAATCCAAGGTCAAGGGTGAAGGCGTCATAGTTGAAAGGTTCCGCCAGCAGCAAACCCAGCTTGGGCGAAACGGTCAGAACAAAGCTGATGCTGTTGGTGTTGAAGCCGTCGGCAACCGAGAGGCTGATGGTCGAGACGCCGGTCTGATCTACATCCGGGGTGAGAATGGCGGTGCGATTGTTGCCGCTGCCGCTGATGACGATGTTGTTGGTCGGCAGCAGGGTTGGGTTGGATGAGCCTTTCGTCAGAGTCAGAGTGTCGCCTTCCGCGTCGCTCAAAGTGATGGCAATCGAACCGGTGGGGGTGTTGGAATAGGTGATTTGATTGGCAACCGATGCGATGGAAGGTGCACCAACTTTCAACAAGAATGAGATGGAAGAAATGTTCACGCCGTCGCTCACAAAAATGCTGATGGTGGACGAACCTTGCAGGCCTGCTGCCGGCGTAACGGTCACGGTGCGGTTCGCTCCGCTGCCGCCGAAAACAATGTTGTTGGTGGGAACCAAGGTGGGGTTGGAGGAACCTTTGGTGAGGGTCAGGCCAGCCACACCGCCGTCGTCGCCGATGGTGAAAGCCAAGGCGGCGGTGGGCGTATTGGCGGGCGTATTTTGAGCCGGAATGGTTGAAATCGTGGGCGAGGTGTTTGCTCCGGCAACATCGCTGAACGCGGTGCCGACTTTTAGGTTGTCAATTTGGAGGCTGCCTTCGCCGGTGGCCTGACGAAAACTAACATTACTGATATCGATTGGGCCGTTGGTCGCAATGCCATTTGTCCAATTGTAATCAAGGGGTAACGGAACCGAGTCAGTTACACTGGGGTCACCTTCCACTGCGGGATTAATCCATAACGTGGAAATGCCTGTGTTGATTACATATTTGGTGACTACCGTATAAGTGGCATTGGTGGTCAAAGCCACCGTCTGGTTGCCGCCATTGGTAGTGCCACCCACGCTATTCACAATATAAAGGTAGAATTTTCCGCTAGTATCAGTTGCGCCGCCCGCGTTATTGGTAATTGAGGCAAAAACGCGGGCGCGAAAACCACTCAAACCAAAGAAATTTGTTCCCGTCAAGTGCGCGAAGTAGGTTCCCGCCGCAGTCGGTAGACCATTGGTGCATCTAAACGTAAAGCTAGTATAAAGCGCTGCTACTGCCCCATTAGTCGGGTAGACAGAGGAAAGACGGTGAACGATGTCTTCCGTCCGCGCCGTATTGATTAGGAGAACTTGATTGGTAACCAAACAACTGCCAGCGGTTCCAGAATTTGCCAACCAAATACCACTGGAATTGTTCACGATGCTCCCATCGGTGTAATTAAAGGTGTCGCTAAAATCTAGTGCGGCGTGACTGGTTATGGTTAATAGGCTGGCGATGGCGCCTAGCAGAACTACGGCTATTTTTTTCATATTATTTTGGGGTTAGTTTTTGTTTTGCAAAATTAGTTGGGAGTTGAAGCGGTCGGATACCAGTGGACAAGCCGCTCAACGCTCCATTCGAGAGCGGCACTGTTCGCCACCGTGGAATCAAAAATAAAATCATTGGTTCGAATGGGGCGGGCGCTACCGTCAACCATCGCAAAATTGCCGCGCTTATCGTGACGGCCAACGGCATATTGAGCCGTGGTAACCGACTGCGCAGCGGCTGTCGTGGTCGAAGGATCCTGCTCCGCTACAAAAATGGTATCCGTCGGCCTGGTCACATTACCGAGTTTTGTTTGACCCGCTCCAGCTAGGCGGGTGCTCTTGTTCACGCAAATGCGGCTGTTTTCCGCATACATAAAAAACGCCTTCGCCACCGTGGGCGGATTGGCATAAGAAGCATCAGGGTTTGCCGTGGTGGGACAGGTGAAGATTGACCGCGTCGTCGGAATCGGCGGTGTGCCGGCCTTGTAAAGGGCAATTAACGATTGTAAGCCGATGCTGGGAGGCACCGCGTTATACCAAGCGGCCGTCAAATTATCACTCACGCCGGGCGTGTTATCGGCGATGCTTTGAACCGAATTGCCTTCTTCGGGAACCAGGTCGTTTTGATCACTGGCATACATTCTGAATCCGAGTGACCACTGACGCATATTGCTCAAGCAAGAGATGGATTGGGCTTTTCGTTTAGCTGCGGAAAGTGCCGGCAGCAACATCGCCGCGAGGATCGCGATGATGGCGATGACCACCAGTAATTCAATTAGGGTGAAGCCATTTGAGGACCGGAGCGATGACCGTCCCGGTTTAAGTGTGGTTTTCGAGGTTGCCTTGTTCATAAATTCATTTCAAACGACGGAGCCAAGATACACCAAAATATACCGACACCAACTGACATTTTTGAAACGAGCGGCCAAGGGGGGTGCTTCAGTGTTGATCTGCCAACTTCGTAAATAAATAGACCACCGCCTTATTGATTGCTGCTCATTGTCTTAATCGTCCTTGTGAACTCTTATATCCGACACCTGTTTTTCCCAAACCTGCCGGGTTTAGGCAAGCACATTTCGTGGATAATTATTCACAATCACGTTTTCATCCGCGCAAAAAAAATAAACCGCGAGGTGGCAGCACACTGAAAAAATCTTTTTCAAGTTGCCGCCGACGCGCGGGCTGCTAATTTTCCGCGCATGAAATCCCATCGTTCCAAAATCACCGGCGAACTTTCGCGTCGTCATTTCATCAAGGCCACCACGCTCGCCACCGGCGCGGTCGCGTTCGGTGTGCCAACGCTGCTGCGCGCGGCGAACTTGAACAGTAAGCTCAACATCGCGTCCATCGGCGTGATGGGCAAAGGCCAGAGCGACACGGACGATTGCGCCAGCGAAAACATCGTCGCGCTCTGCGACGTGGATGCCGCCCGCTGCACCAAGCAACGCGAGAAATATCCGGCCGCGAAATTTTTTCAGGATTACCGTCAGATGTTCGCGACGATGGGCAAGGGCATTGATGCTGTCACGGTTTCCACGCCCGACCATATGCACGCGATCATCGCCACGCTCGCGATGCGTGAGGGCAAACACGTGTATTGCCAGAAGCCGCTCGTGCAGACGATTTACGAGGCGCGCTACATCCGCGATCTGGCTCACAAGACGGGCGTCATAACGCAGATGGGCAATCAAGGCAGCGCGGCGGATGGTTTGCGACGCGCGGTGGAAGTGATTCAGGCGGGCATCATTGGCAACGTGCGCGAAGTTCACATCTGGACGAATCGCCCGGTGTGGCCGCAAGGGTTGAACCGTCCCGAAGGTTCCGACCCGGTGCCGGAAAAATTGGACTGGGACATCTGGCTCGGCGCCGCGCCGTTTCGGCCTTACAAAAAAGGTTTTTACGCCCCGTGGAACTGGCGCGGCTGGCAGGATTTCGGCACCGGCGCGCTCGGTGACATGGCGTGTCACACGGTCAATATGCCGTTCCGCGCGCTCAACCTCGGCTACCCGACGGAGATCGAGGGAACCCCGCTCGGCACGATGAACCAGGAAACGTATCCGCTTGGCTCGAAGATCCGTTTTGAATTTCCCCAGCGCACCACCAAAATTCCGGCGGCGAACAAATCCTTTTTTCACCGTCACGATACGCTGGTGCAATCGCCCTGCACCTTCACTTGGTATGACGGCGGTCAGCCGGACGCGAGCGCGCCGAACGGTCACGACTTTTCCAACAAGCCGCCGAAGGAACTGCTCGCCGACATCGAGGCGTTGCAGGGCGAAGTGCCGAACAGCGCGTGTCTGCTCATCGGCGATGGTGGTAAGATTTTTTCACCGGACGACTACGGCGAACAGTTTTTCATCAAACTGAACGACGATAAAAAATTCGTCCATTACAAGAAGCACCCGGCCGTGTCCGAGGGGAAAATTCCGTCGACCATCCGCCGCAACCCGTTCACTGGTGACAATGATAAGCGGCATCACCTCGAATGGATTGACGCCATCAAGCAAGGCAAACCGGAACTGTGCTACTCACGTTTCGACATCACGGCCAAGCTCACCGAAATCATGCTGCTCGGCTGCGTCTCGCTGCGCGTCGGCAAAAAACTGGAATGGGACGGCCCGAATATGCGCGCCACGAACTGCCCGGAGGCCGCGCCCTACATCAAGCGCGCGAACCGCGACGGCTGGAAACTTTCCTGACCGGTCGGCCAAAATATTTAGACAGGATTAACAGAATTATCAGAATTAAATTCTGTAAATCCGGTTAATCCTGTCTATAAAATCTGCGCCCGCACTTTACCATTGCCTAAAAGTTACTCCGCCCTACGCTCCCGACCAGCGATATGAGCGAACCCCTTCACACGCCAGACTCACAACCGGCCAGCCATCCGCGCGACCCGTTGCACGGCGTAACGCTGGAAACGATTTTGAACCAGTTGGTCCAACGCCACGGCTGGGGCGAGATGGGACGACGCATTCCGGTCCGCTGTTTTCAATTCAATCCCACCGTGAAATCCAGCCTCACCTTTCTGCGCAAAACGCCGTGGGCGCGGAAGCGCGTGGAAGATTGGTTCATCGGCGAACTTTGATTTCCTTTCACGCGCCGTGGGTAGTGGTCGGTGGCGCGTAAATTTCCCTTTTCATCGGCGCGGCTTCCACTAGATTGCCGTCATGTCTGAAATCGTTAAATTCGTCAACCACGGCGCGGCCAGCGTCACGCCCGCCATCGCCGAAAAAGTTTTGCGCCACCTGCCGCAATGGAAACTGGAATTCACCCAGATCCACGCGCCCAAATTTCCGCACCTCGTGGACCAGCTTGAATTTCTCGCCGACGCTATCGAGGACGCGCTCGAAGGCGCCTACAAAGATTTGCCGTTCGTCGCCGTCGCGCAAGCCGTGTTCGCCGTGGTTTATGCGCACAAAAAAATCGGCGTCGTCCTCGACAGTAGCCTCGAACTTGGCGGCGCGGATAACTCCAGCATCGTCCGCGCGGTTTTGATCCAGAACGAAACCGCCTTCGCCCTCTACGCCGCCAAACAAGGTGTGGACTGGCGTAAGATCACCAGCCAGGCGTAAAATAAAATCATCCTCATGCTCATCGTCATCCTTCAAAAAACCGAGGATGACGATGAGGATGAAACCCCGATGAAAACTCCCGTTGTCATGACCATCATCAGCCCGGACCGCACGGCTTGAACCCATCGCGCCGATGAGCGGCGAAACCCTTTTCAAAGCCAGCGCGCGCCTGCACCTGCAGGAACGCTGCGATGTCGCGGCGTTGAAACGCGATTTGGAGAAGATCGCCGCCGACTTGCTGGTGGATGTTTCGTTTGCGGAGCTTGCAAAGTAACGGACAGTTGACGTCGGTTTTAACGCGTGGCATTTGCAACCATGATTCATCCCGTTAAAGTCATCGCCTTGTCTGGCCGCAAAATCCGTGTGGATTATTTAGATGGCGTGACTGGGGTCATTGATTTATCTGACGCGGTTGGTCACGGTGTTTTTGCCCCACTGGCCGACGCAGCCTTTTTCCAAAAAGTTCATCTTGGCGACCACGGCCAGATTGCGTGGACGGATGAAATTGAAATCTGCCCGGACGCCGCATATTTCGAAATCGCTGGCAAAAATTCCCGCGAGGCGGTTCATGCCTGAAGTCAGCCGGTTTTACGGCATCATCATCCGCTTCTATTTTCGCGATCATCCGCCGACGCACTTTCACGCCATCTACGCCGAGAATGAAGCGTTGTTGAAATTGAATCTGGCACAATTTATCAGAGCAGCCTGCCGCGGCTGATTCATTTGCAAGAGCTGCGTGAAGACTGGAACCTCGCCCGCCAAAACCAACCGGTGCTGCCCATTGAACCGCTTGAATAATTTTGTCTCCTGCCGTGCCGTTTTGATTTATCCTCCGCCCGATGTTTGAACTCCTCAAAACCGACACGCACACGAAAGCGCGGCTCGGAAAACTGACCACCGCGCACGGCGGCGTGCAGACGCCCGTGTATATGCCCGTTGGCACGCAGGCCAGCGTCAAGGCCATGGACCCGCGCGAACTTCTCGAGTGCGGCACGCAGATCATTCTCGGCAACACCTACCACCTCAACATTCGCCCCGGCTTGGAAATTATTACCGCCGCCGGTGGTTTGCACAATTTCATGAACTGGCAATTGCCCATCCTTACCGACAGCGGCGGCTTTCAAGTTTTCAGCCTCGCGAAAATCCGCAAGGTCAAGGAACACGGCGTAGAATTCCGTTCGCACCTCGATGGCTCCATGCTTTTCATCGGCCCGAAAGAATCCATGCACATCCAGCGCACGCTCGGCTCGGACATCGCAATGTGTTTCGACGAATGTCCGCCGCATGACGCCCCCGCGAAAGACCAGCGCAACGCCGTGCAACGCACCATCCGCTGGGCGCGCGAATGTCGCGAGCAACCGCGCGCTGCCGGGCAAAAAGTTTTCGGCATCGTGCAAGGCGGCAACAACCCCGCGCTCCGCGAGGAATGTGCCAAGGCGATTGTCCCGATGGATTTTGACGGCTACGCCATCGGCGGCGTGAGTGTGGGCGAACCGGAACCGGAGATGATGCAGGCCATCGAATTCACCGTGCCGCATCTGCCGGAGAACAAGGCGCGTTACGCGATGGGTCTCGGCACGCCCGCGCAGATGCTCGAGCTGGTCGCGCGCGGCGTGGATATGTTCGACTGCGTCCTGCCCACGCGCGTTGCCCGCAACGGCACGGCTTACACCAAGCGCGGCGCCATCGGCATTAAAGGCGGACAGTTCAAAGCGGACTTCTCGCCCATCGAAGCTGACTGCGAATGCTACGCCTGCAAAAATTTCACGCGCGCCTATCTGCGGCATCTGCTGAACGTGAATGAAATTCTCGGCCTACGAATGTTGAGCGTTCACAACACGCACATGTATCTCAAGACGATGGCCGACGCCCGCGCGCATCTGGCGGCGGGGACATTCGCGGATTACTACCGCGAATTCATCGCCACCTTCAAACCATCCGAGCGGGTGCTAGAGCAGCGCAGAAAAGCGGCGGTTGTCATCAGCCCGTAGCCGCGAACGTCAGTTCGCGCCGTCCAATTCAAACGTGATTCAATTTGCGCCGACTCACGTTGGCGGCTACTGAATTATTTTATCCGCTTCAATCGCGCGGATTGAACTTCAATTCCTTCGCAAGGTGTTCCCACATTTTTTTCTGCGCGTCGGAATTCGCCGCCGGCACGACGATTTTGGTGACGACGTGCAAATCGCCTTCCTTGCCGAGGCCGCGACCGCGCACGCGCAGTTTTTGCCCGCTCGCCGTGCCAGCGGGAATACGAATGTTCACCGGGCCATCCAGCGTCGGCACGGAAATCTCCGTGCCAAGCGCCGCTTCCCACGGCGCGAGTTCGAGTTCGTGGATAAGATTATGGCCCTCCACTTCAAAGTCAGGGTGCTTGGCCAGCTTCACGCGCAGATACAAATCGCCGCCGTTCTCCCCGCGCCCGGCGATGCGGAGCTTTTGCCCCTCGGTGATGCCCGCAGGAATTTTCACCTGATGCGAATCCGCGCCGCGCCCAGTCCGCACCGTGACGGTGCGGATGGAACCGCGTTTGGATTCCTCCAGCGTGACGAGGATGTCGCCCTCGACATCGCGGCTCTCCGGTTCCTGCGCGCCAAAATTTCCGCGTTCGCCAAAGCCGCCGCCCGCGCCCCGCCCTGCCCCGCCGAACAGTTGCTCGAAGAAACTACTGAAACCCGTGCCACCAAACTCAAACGTCTGCGTGCCGTCGCCGGCAGGACGACCGTTGCGGAACGCCTGATGCCCGCCGCCATAGCCAGGTGGCGGACGGAATTCCGCGCCGGATTTCCAGTTCGCGCCCAGCTCGTCATATTTGCCGCGCTTGGTTTTGTCGGAGAGAACTTCGTAGGCCTCGTTGATTTCCTTAAATTTTTCCTCGGCCTTTTTCTTGTCCTTCGCGACGTCGGGATGAAATTCGCGCGCGAGTTTGCGGAAAGATTTTTTAATCTCGGCATCGCTCGCCGTGCGCGGGACGCCGAGGCTCTGGTAATAATCTTTGTATTGAACAGCCATGATTAGGCGAAAGATTACAGCGTGAGGGTCACAAGTTCAACTGCCACGGAACCGAGATGATAGGTCTGTTTGAAAGCTGGTGGGGCGAGCGTCCTCGCGAGCCGCGAACGTAAGGTGGTAGCGGCTCGCGCGCACGCTGGCCCCACCAAACTGAACCGCTACCGCAAAAGTGCGGCGCATCGCTCCGCGCTCCATCGCGTCAATGAAATTCCTGCACCGTCTTGACCGCGTAGCCGGATTTTTTCAGCGCGGCGATACCGAGTGCGGCGGCTTTCGCACCGCTCATGGTCGTCATGATCGGCGTGCCGGTATAGACGGCGGTGGTGCGGATTTTCACCTCGTCTTCGCGCGGTGACGCGCCGGAGGGCGTGTTAATGACGAGCTGGACTTCCTTGTTCTTGAGCAGGTCAATCACGTTCGGGCGGCCTTCAAGCAGCTTGTTGATGCGCTGAACTTTCAGCCCGGCTTTTTCTAGAATCGTCGCCGTGCCGCTCGTGGCGACGAGTTCAAAACCGAGGTCGGCAAATTGTTTTCCCAATTCCCCGACGTGCGGTTTGTGCGCGTCGCTCACGCTGATGAAAACTTTTCCCTTGAGCGGCAGCGGTGAATTTGCGGCCATCTGGGATTTCGCATAGGCCACGCCGAGGTCGGCATCAAGCCCCATGACTTCGCCGGTCGAACGCATTTCGGGCGAGAGCAAAATGTCCTGCCCAACGAACTTGTTGAACGGGAAAACGGATTCCTTCACCGCCCAATATTTCGTCCAAATTTCCTCGGTGAAATCCAGTTCCTTCAAAGTTTTTCCCGCCATGACGCGCGCGGCGATTTTCGCCAGCGGCTTGCCGATGGCTTTGCTCGTGAACGGCACGGTGCGCGAGGCGCGCGGATTCACTTCGAGGACGTAGACGGTTTCGCCCTTCACGGCGTATTGCACGTTCATCAGGCCGACGACTTTTAATTCGGTGGCCATCGCGTGGGTGTATTCGCGGATGATGCCAATGACTTTTTGCGAAAGCGTGTGCGGCGGGAGAACCATCGCGGCATCACCGGAATGCACACCCGCAAACTCGATGTGTTCGAGCATCCCGCCGATGACAATCGTGCCGCCGTTCGGCAAGCCAACGTCCGCGATGCAATCCACGTCCACCTCCGTCGCATCTTCGAGAAATTTATCCACGAGCACCGGCCGTTCGGGCGACGCTTCGACGGCGAACTTCATGTAGTGCGACAGTTCGGAGTCCGAGTAAACAATCTGCATCGCGCGACCACCGAGGACGAAGCTCGGACGCACCAGCACCGGATACGTCAAGCGCTTCGCGATGACGAGGGCTTCTTCGCCATTCGTCGCAAGACCATTTGGAGGCTGGGGAATATTGAGCTTGTTCAGCATCGCCGCGAACAGCTTGCGGTCTTCCGCAATCTCGATGCTCTGCGGCGAAGTGCCGATGATGTTGACGCCATTCTTCTGCAAACCG
>JANOBC010000057.1:0-6622 GCA_031411455.1 Limisphaerales bacterium | reverse complement strand
CGACGACCGCGTGACGGGCAAGTTTGAGGAATTTTGCAAGAGCGGCACGATTGTCCACGTGGACATTGACGCGTCCGAGTTGAACAAGAACCGCAAGGCGCATTTGCCCATCGTCGGCGACATCAAGGACGCATTGACGCGTTTGAATAAGTTGATTGCCAAGCGCCCCATCGCCAAGAAGCACACCGCGTGGCTCGCGCAGATTGACGAATGGAAAAAGAAAGCGCCGTTCAACTATCGCATCACGCCGGAGATTGCGAACAGCGATCACATGATTGACCACATGGGCGGCAAGGAAAGCGAAGTCATCTTGCAACAGATGGTCATCGAGGAACTTTACGCGCTCACCAAGGGCGATGCCTACATCACCACCGGCGTGGGCCAGCATCAGATGTGGGCGGCGCAATGGTATAAATATAAATTCCCGCGCCAATACGTCAGCAGCCTCGGCCTCGGCTCCATGGGCTACGGTTTCCCCGCCGCGCTCGGCGTGAAGGTGGCATTCCCCGACAAGCAGGTCATTGACATTGATGGCGACGGCTCGTTCCTGATGAACATCCAGGAACTTGCCACTGCGCACGTCGAAAAAATTAACGCGAAGGCAATCATCCTGAACAACCAGCACCTCGGCATGGTGGTGCAATGGGAAGATAATTTCTACGATGGCAATCGCGGACACACTTATCTCGGCGATCCGAAAGACCGCGCGGCGATTTATCCCGACTACGTCAAAGTCTGCAATTCCTTCGGCGTGAAATGCGAACGCGTGATGTTCAAGAAAGATCTGCGCGCCGCGATGCAGCGGATGCTCGACGCCGACGAACCTTACGTCCTCGACGTCGTGGTGCCTTACAGCACGCACGTCATCCCGTTCATCCCGGCGGGCAAAACCGTCGCGGACATGATTTGGAAGGCATAAGCGTTCCGAAGAAATTAAAAACCCTCGGCACCGAAAGGTGACGAGGGTTTTTGTTTTGAACAGAGCAGAGCAGGGGACTTGTCAGACTTATCCCTCGCGAACGAAATCAGCCTTTGATGATTGTCGCCCCAGCCGCCGGACGCGAACTGAAGATGCTGGCTTCAAGGCCGGTTTTTGTTTTGTAATCGGCGGCGATTTTTTTTGAGATGTTCTCCACCGCGCTGGCTTTCACCAACGCCACACAGCAGCCGCCGAAACCACCGCCGGTCATGCGGCAGCCGTAGATGCCGCCCTTGTAGCCAATGTCCTCGGCGATCTCCACGACGACATCGAGTTCTTTGCAACTCACTTCGTAGTCGTCGCGCAAGGCAGCGTGGCTGGCATACATGAGATTGCCCACGGCGGGCCAGTTCGAGGCGCGGATGCCTTCGGCGGCGTGCGTGGTGCGCTCGATTTCGCCGATGACGTGACGCGCGCGGCGATAAACGATTTCGCTCATCTTGCCCTTCGCATTTTCCAACTGGTCGGCGGTCGCATCGCGGAGAGATTTCACGCCGAGAATTTCGACGGCGGTTTCACATTCCGAGCGGCGCTGGGCGTATTCGCCGGAGCCGAGTTCGTGCTTCACGTTCGTGTTGATGATGAGCAGCGCCACGGACGGATCGCTCATCGGCACGAGTTCGGTCTGGCGTGTGCGGCAATCGAGCAAGAGCAAGTGGCCTTCGCGTCCGAGCGCGGAGATGAATTGATCCATGATGCCGCAGGGAACGTTCGCAAAATCATGTTCTGCCTTCTGCGCGAGCAACGCTTTTTCAATCGGGTCAATCGTCTTGCCGGTGACCGCTTCGATCAACGTCGCCGTGCAAACTTCCAGCGCGGCGCTGCTGCTCAAGCCGCTGCCGAGCGGCACGGTGGAATGCACGAGCACGTCGAGGCCGCCGGGATTGACGCCGCGCGCCAGAAATCCAGCGACGATGCCGCGCGGATAATTGCCCCACTTGGGCGTGGAAGGCTTCACGGGCAGAGACAAATCCACGGTCGCAGCGTCTGGCTGAGAGGTGCTGCGGAAGGTGATGACATTAATTTCATCCGGACGTTTGTCCGCCGCCATGATGGTATAAAACTCAATGGCCATCGGCAGGACGAAGCCGTCGTTGTAATCGGTGTGTTCACCGATGACGTTGACGCGACCCGGCGCAGCAGCGATGTAACGCGGCGCGCGGCCGTAGGTTTTTTGAAATTCAGCGGTGATGAACGTGGTCAGTTCTTTGAGCGTCATAAAAATAAAATTGCGCCGGAGAAAATAATTCCCCGGCGCGTTGAAAGCAATTGCTGTTCAGTTTGCCGGCGGATTTTTTTTGCCGCTCATCGCACCGACGAGCATGAAAATTCCAAACACGAGGAGCACGGCGCCCCAGATGAGGTTGATGTTAATGCCGAGCGATACGGACTGGTCACCCTTGACGAGTCCGAACAACGCGAGCAGCGAGCCGATGAGGGTGAACATGAGGCCAATCGGCCAGCGGATATCGAGTCCCATAAATTTATTTTAGTTAAGTTTTTCGGTTCAGGATTTCAGTTCACCAGAAGATGAAGTTCAAGATGATGCACACAATCAGCAGCACCGTGCCAACGACGGCGGGCCGTTGCCAGACGGGCTGGTTGTTGTCCACGATCTTGGGCGTGAGTGAATAGACGAGGCCTTTCAAATCCGAATCGGATTTCATGGACTTCGTGGCGAGCGAAATAACCAAGGTGAAAGTAAAGCAAGCGATGAAGGCAAAGGCCGCGAGCCAAAAGTTTTGCGCCATTTCACTGGGGAACGTGCTGACGATCTTGAGGTAGCCGCCTTTCAAACCGGGCGCGTTGCCCTGCGCGATGGTCAGCGCGTGGAAGATTGCCGAGCTAGTGATGCCGCCGAACAATCCGAGGAAAGCGCCGGTCGCCGTGGTGCGTTTCCAGAACATGCCGAGCAGGAACGTCGCAAACAGCGGCGCGTTCACGAAGCCGAATACAAGCTGAATGATGTCCATGCAGTTGTTATACATCGAAGCGAAATACGCCGCGCCGATGCTCAACAAGATGCCGATGACGGTGATGACTTTGCCCATCCACAAGTAATGCTGGTCGCTCTTGCCCTTGGCGAAATACGCCTGATACAAGTCGTAAGTGAACACGGTGTTGAACGCCGTGACGTTGCCCGCCATGCCGGACATGAACGAGGCGAGCAAGGCGGTGAGCGCGAGGCCGAGCAGACCGGCGGGGCAATATTTTTTGACGAGTGAAAGAATGACGCCGTCGTAATCATTTTCCGCGATGCTGTTGTAGAGGCCGGTTTGAATTTGCGTGTCGGTCAGCTTGCTCGTGCCGTTGGCGGTGACGAGCGAAATGATTTTGTTGCTGTCAATCTTTGTGCCGAGCGCTTCGCCAACCGTCTTCACGGCGGCGGCGGGTTCGGAAATGCTCGTGGATTTCACAATGGCGATGGCCTTGTCGTAATTTGCCTGCGCCACCACCGGCGGCGGGATGCGATAATCTTTGCTTGGCATCGTGCAGAGCGCGGCGGCAATCATGCCGGGAACGATGACGAGGAACGGGAAAAACATTTTCGGCACGGCGGCGACGAGCGGCGTGTTGCGGGCGGCGTTCATGTTCTTCGCGGCCATCGCGCGTTGCACGACGAGGAAGTTGGTGCACCAGTAGCCGAAGCTTAACACGAAGCCGAGGCCAAAGATCATCGCGAACCAATCCACGCCCATCGGATTGTGCGCGGGGCCGGCAAGCACCGGCTGCCACGCGCTTGTCCACGCATTTGTGGCGTAGGTCGTGCCGACTTCCTTGAGGTAAAGCGCAGAGGGATCCGTCGCCACGGCTTGCAACGAGCTATTCATCTTGTCCCAGCCGCCCACGTCCTTGAGGCCGAGATAAACGACCGGCGCGAAACCGAGAACGATCATGAAGAACTGGAGAACTTCCGTGTAGATGGCCGAGGTGAGACCGCCTTTCAAAACGTAGAGCAACACGACGCCGGAACTGACCCAGAGCGCGACGTTGTAATCCCAGCCGAGCAGCGCGTGAAGTAATTTCGCCAGCGCGTTCATCGAAATGCCGGATGCGAAAATTGTCATCACGGCGAACGCGACGGAGTTCAGCGCGCGGACGCGTTCATCGAAACGCATCTTCAAGTATTCAGGAACGGAGCGCGCCTTGGAGCCGTAGTAGAACGGCATCATGAACACGGCGAGAAAAATCATGGCGGGAATCGCGCCGACCCAATAGAAGTGCGCGGTGCTAATGCCGTATTTCGCGCCGCTCGCGGCCATGCCGACGAGTTCAAGCGCGCCGAGGTTCGCGGAAATAAACGCGAGGCCGGTGACCCAGGTGGGAATCGAACGGGCGGACGTGAGAAAGTCCGCCGAGGTTTTCATGTAGCGTGAAAGCGCCCAGCCGATACCGATGACAAAAGCGACGTAGGCGATGAGGATGGTGTAATCAATCCACTGAAGTTGGATGGCTTGCATAGTGTGTGGGCGATGAAATAACGATTTTCGCTAGCGGTGTCAATTTGATTGGCGGAAATTAGCCTCACGTTTTTGTGTGATTGACAAATTGAGCCGAGAGCGGGCCCGCGCAGGAAATTTTGCGCCGCTGGAATCGCATGCCGCCGGATTTGTGTTCTGACTATTCAGCTCGCTGACTGGAATCCTGCGCTTCCAGTCTTTCCTGCCTTGGCATTTGCATTTTACCCGCCATTATGGTTTATTCTGGCCACTTAATTTTTATGCCTACTACCATTGAAACGAAAACGAACGAACTGTGCGAAGATATCCTCAAGGAAATCCATTCCGGCGGCATCCGCACGCGCATTGACACTTTCATGTCCGACGCCACCGCGCGGGGCGCTTATGAAGCCTTGATGAGCCGCGGCCAGGCGCTTCAGGAAAAACAGCACCACGGCCAGCCGCTCGACCCGACGGAAATCGCCGCGTTTGAAAAAGACCGCGACGCGCTGTTGAAGAATCCCGTTGCTGCCGGCTTCCTCGACGCGCAGGAAGAAATGCACGAGCTGCAAAGCACGGTGAAGAAGACCATCGCCAAGACGATTGAACTCGGTCGCATCGCGACGGCGGATGATCTGGCGGAAGGCGGCTCCTGCGGCTCCGGTTGCGGCTGCCACTGATAAATAAGTTTGTAAAAGAACGGCGCAGGAATTTTTCCTGCGCCGTTTTATTTTGCACAAGGCTTTAACCAAAAAAACAGGCGGACGTTTTCACGTCCGCCTGATGATGCGAGGAGAAATTCAAAATCATTAATACACCATGCGATAAAACACCGCGCCATTGGCCGGATTGATTGGGTTGGTCACGGCGTTGACCGTGGCGGTGTTTGGCACGTCCACCCAGTTGGTGCGGAGGCCGGTAGCGAGGTTGTTGGTCTGCACCTGCAAGCGCCAACCGATGTGGTCAGCGGGCCAGGTCAATTCCAAATTGCCCGCATTGACCCTCACGATGAGATTCGTCCGGCCAGTGTTGACGCCAGGGATGACTTGGATGGTTCCGTTCACAGCCAGTTTGTTCGTCCAAACTGCACCGCCGCCGGTGATGGACAATGTCGCGCCACCGGTTACAGCCTTGTTGAACACAGTGAAGGTGTCGCCGACTTGCAGTGCCGCACCAAGATTGGTCACGGTGATGATACCGGCGGTGCCGAAGTTGGTGAGGCCGCCGGTAACAGAAACTTGATCGCTGGATGAACCGGCGCGGTTTACACGGAAAAAGCCGCCGCCGTTGGTCAAAGTCACATCGCCGCCGACTGTGAGTGTGCCGATGCCTCCCGCCGCACCGCCGGCAATGGCCGCATTGGTCGTCACGAGGACGGAGCCGGCGATAGTGCCGGAGCCAGCGAGTCGCCCAGCGCTCACCGTGGTCAGGCCGGAGTAGGTGTTCGCGCCGTTGAGGTAAAGCGTGTTGGTGCCGTTCTTGACGAGGCCGATGGCGAGTCCGCCATCGCCGATGGCGGCCGAGAACGTGGTTGCACCAGAATTATTGACGGTGAAGGTGCGGTTCGAGGTTCCGCTGCCGTCCACCCCGGCCAGACTGGTCAACGCAGTGAACGTAATGTTGTTGGTGCCACTGATGATGAGCGTCGAGTTATTGGTGCCACTCGGATACTGAACAATGTTTGTGATCACGCGCGCACCCCCGGAGGCAAAGATGGTGCCGCTGCCGGTAGTGCCGCCGTTTTCGGGAGCTAGATTCAACGGACCGACGCCGAGTGCGTTGCCATTGCCCACTCCCAAAGCACCGGAGGTGAGAGTCGTGCCGCCGGCATACGTGTTGACACCATTCAGATACATATTGCCGTTGCCGCGGGTGATGATGCCGCCGTCGCCAGAGATAACGCCGTGGTAGGTCTGGCTACCGCTGCCGCCGTAGTAAGCGAACGTGGTGCCGTAGTATTGCGCCTGATCGGACGTATTGCCGGCGAGCGCGATATCAGAATTGCAAACCGTGTTGGTGCCGTAGGCGCGAAACCGGATCTGGCCGGCGGCATACGGAGATTTTGGCGTGAGAGTGAGCACCTTGCTCGCCGTGCCGGAAATGTCACCCAGAAAAACCCCAGCAAACTGGCCGGTGCCATCGAACTGAATGGTGAAATCGTCATTCACAATCACATTGCCGCCGAAACCAGTGGTCGCGCTGG
>JANOBC010000056.1:0-2764 GCA_031411455.1 Limisphaerales bacterium | reverse complement strand
GACGACGCGTTCCGCGCCGTTGATGCAGAACGTGCCTTGCGGCGTCATCAGCGGGAGTTCGCCCATGAAAACTTTTTCTTCCTTCGCGCCCTTGCCTTCTTCCTTCAGCACGAACGTGACGTGCAGCGGCGCGCCGTAGGTCAGGCCTTCGCGAAGACATTCGAGCCAGTCAATCTTCGGCTCGCCGATCTCGTAGGATTCGTAATCGAGCATGACCTTGCCGTCATAGCTTTGGATCGGAAACACTTCGCGAAATACCGATTCCAAACCGACCAACTTCTGGCGTTTGGAGGGCGTGAGATCGGCCTGCAGGAATTCTTTGTAGGAATTCGTCTGCAACTCGATCATGTTCGGCGGAATGACAATTTCTTTGATCTTGCCGAAGTTGATACGTTCTGTGACTCGCGATGGCATTTTTTAGCTTTCTCTTTTCATCCTCATCTTCGTCCCCGTTTATGACGAAGACGATGACAGATGATTTTTTTATTTAACAACACAAGGCAAGCCCGTCGCGTTCAGCGACAAACTTGCCACACCCACAACCGACGTTACTGATTTTAGGTTCAACAAAATTTTGATTTTCTCGTAAAGACGAGAACGGGGCGACGGTCACGCGACTGCGGAACCGCCGCCCCAGATTCCAACACTTACTTGACTTCGACTTTCGCGCCAGCTTCTTCGAGCTTCTTTTTGGCAGCGTCGGTATCAGCCTTGTTCGCACCTTCGAGCACAGTTTTCGGAGCGCCTTCGACCAAAGCCTTGGCTTCAGCGAGGCCCATGCCGGCCTTAACTTCACGCACGGCCTTGATGGCGGCGATCTTCTTGTCGGCGGGAACGGAAACGAGAATCACGTCGAACGTGGTCTGCGCTTCAGCGGCCGGAGCAGCGGCACCAGCAGCGGCACCAGCGGCGGCTACGGGAGCAGCGGCGGAAACGCCCCATTTGGTTTCAAGTTGTTTGACCAAGTCAGCGGCTTCGATAACCGTCAGCTTGCTCAATTCTTCTACGATGTTTGCGAGGTCTGCCATATTTTTTACTTTTGCTTTCTGTTCGTCTCGTCGTCTGCCAGCGCCCCGGCAGTTTTCAGTTCACGGCTTGCGAACCGACGATTTACGTTGTGGTTGGTTGGTTGATTCACCCGCCGCTTAGCGGATGAAAATTGTTATTCCGTTTTTTCGGATTTCGCCTTGATGACCTGCGCGAGCATGGAGGCCGGGGTGTTGAGCAAGCCCAACAATTTCGCCCGGGTCACTTCGAGGCTCGGCAAATCGGCATAGGCCAGAATCGTCTTCTGATCCACCCGTTGATTATTCAAGTAGCCGAATTGGAGCTTCAGCTTATCAAATTCTGCCGCGAAATTTTTCAGCGCCTTGGCGGCGACGAAAATGTCTTTGTTGCCCGTGACAACGGCCAACTGGCCGGTCAAAGTGCCGTTCAGTTCGGCAACGCCCGCTTCTTTCGCCGCGACGTTGAACACGGTGTTTTTCACAACGTGGATTTCCGCGCCCGCCAAGCGCAGACGCTTGCGGAGTTCGGTCAGGTGTTCAACCTTCAGGCCTTGATAACCCGCCACGATGAAGAACGGCGAAGCGTTCAACCGGGCGACGTATTCACTTGTCAAAAATTTCTTTTCAGCACGCATGGGAAATAAAAGTTAGTTGTTGGAGAATTCACGGATGTCAATACGCACACCCGGACTCATCGTCGCGGACAGGGTGCAACTCTGAAGGTAAGTGCCCTTGACACTTGTCGGCCAGGCTTTCGCCACGGCTTCGATGACCGCGCGCGCATTTTCTTCAATGTGTTCCGGTGAGAACGAAGCCTTGCCCACGATGACGTGAACATTACCCGCTTTGTCGGTCTTGAATTCAACGCGGCCAGCCTTCACTTCTTTCACCGCTTTCGCCGTGTCTTCGGTGACGGTGCCAGTTTTCGGATTCGGCATGAGGCCGCGTGGTCCGAGAACTTTGCCGAGCTTACGAACTTCGATCATGGCTTCCGGCGTGGCGATGGCGACATCAAAGTCGGACCAACCCGCGACGCACTTGGCGATCATGTCTTCAAAGCCGACGTTTTCAGCGCCCGCAGCTTTCGCCGCGTCCGCTGCGTTGCCTTTGGCGAAAACCAAAACGCGCACAACCTTGCCGCTGCCATGCGGAAGCGGAACGGTGCCGCGCACCATCTGGTCGGATTGCTTCGGGTCAATGCCCAGGCGGAACGCGAGATCAATCGTCTCGTTGAACTTGGCCTTGGGAAATTTTGCGAGGACGCCGACGGCTTCCTTCAACGCATACGCTTTTTTGGCGTCCACTACTTCGAGGGCTTTTTTGAATCGTTTGCTGGGCATTTTACTTGGTGCGGTGCATCCGAGCTTTTGGCTCTCCCGCGTTTTTGTTTTATTGATTAACCGACAACTTCAATTCCCATGCTGCGCGCGGTGCCGGACACGGTGCGGAACAGGGCTTCATCACTGGCTTGGTGCATATCTTTGGATTTCATCTTGATGATTTCCATGACCTGCTTGCGCGTGACCTTGCCGACCTTGTCCTTGTTGGGGACTTTGGAACCGGCGGTGATGCCCGCCGCTTTTTTCAAAAGCACGGAGGCCGGCGGCGACTTGGTGATGAACGTGAACGACTTGTCTTGATATACCGTGATGACCACGGGAATCACGAGACCGGCGTCGCCTTTGGTGGCGGCGTTAAATTCCTTGCAGAATCCCATGATGTTCACGCCGTGCTGACCGAGCGCCGGGCCGACGGGC
>JANOBC010000055.1:0-6945 GCA_031411455.1 Limisphaerales bacterium | reverse complement strand
GTGGAACCGGCTTCCAGCCGGTTGTTTTGGGCGTCGCGCCCAAAACCGGGGAGGACTTTATTCGCGGGCAGCGATCTCATTAGCCGTAACCGTCGCCGGTTCAATCCCCAGCCTCACTCGCCGATGAAATGCAGCGCGACGCGGCGGGTGTGTGGATGGGTGCGATGTTCCCAGAGATAAATCCCCTGCCACGTTCCGAGCGTGAGTTGTCCGGCGGCGACGGGAATGCAAAGATTCACGGCGGTCAGCGCAGTTCGGATGTGCGCGGGCATATCGTCATTGCCCTCGGCGGTGTGGCTGAAGAGCGGATCGCCATCGCGCACGAGCCGCGCGAAAAAAGCGTCGAGATCACGGCGCACATCGGGGTCGGCGTTTTCTTGGATGAGCAGCGAGGCGGAAGTGTGGCGCAGATGCAGCGTGAGCAGGCCGTCGCGAAATTTATTTTCGGCAATCCACTTTTCCACGACGCCGGTGAATTCAATCAAACCACGATTGCGGGTCGGGATGACGAGTTCATGGAAAGATTGGCGCATAACGAAAATGATTTAACCACGAAACACACAAACCACACGAAAAAGAAACAAGGCGCGCTGGCTTCTAGCTGTTGTGGATTTTATTTTTAACTCACCGGCTGGAAGTCAGCGGTTAAAAAATTATTGGACGGGTGCTTCGCTGGCAACGGGCGCGCCTTTGTCGGCGAGCATTTTTTCCAGTTCGGGATTGTGCGGCTGGCCGGTGGCGAGGGCTTTTTGATAGTGCCAGCGCGCGAGTTGCGGGAGCGACGGCGTCTGGCTCAAATAAATCACGGCGAGATTGTTGTGGGCGGGCGCGTAGGTGTTGTCAATCTGGAGCGCCTTGCGGAGCGCGGTTTCCGCCGCGACGCGCTGGCCTTTGTGGCTCAAGGTGACGCCGAGATAATTCTGAATCTCCGGATTGTTCGGGTCAATTTTGGCCGCGCGGCTCAAGGAGTCCAGAGCTTCGTCGTATTTTTCCTGACGGAATTTCAGAAAGCCGAGCGTGGACAGATTGTAAGCGTCGTCCGGGTTTTGGGCGAGCGCGGCTTTGATGTGTTTCTCCGCAGCGTCGAGCTTGCCTTGCTGCAATTCAATCGTGGCGAGGTTGGCGAGCGCGAGGGCGTTGTTCTGGTCGCGCTGCAAAATTTTCAAATAGTCCGCTTCGGCCTCATTAAATTCGTGGTTGGAAAAATGCCGCTGGGCGGAAGCCACCAACGCGGCGGTGCCGGCCGGCAGTTCTTTGACGGAATGTTTCGTCGGCTCGATGCCGGGCGCGGTCTGGCGGAACAGCGCCAGTTCATCTGCCGAGTAAGGCACGGCTTTGGATTCATCCACGGCGATGCGGGCGCGGAGGGTTTCGACTTCTTTGTTCAAGGCGGTGAGCTGCGCGGCGGCTACGGAAACGTTGCGGGAAGAATTTTTGGTGTTGGCGAGTTCCAGTTTGCGAAGGAGGTCGGTGCGCTGCTGCGTGAGATCGGCGAGGCGCGAATCAAAATTTGCCGCGCTCTCGGCGAGCTGGGTGGACAGTTTGCGGACTTTATTTTCGAGGCCAGCTTTTTCGAGGTTCGCCAGCGTGGCAGCGGCTTGCAGGGTGACGATTTGCGTCTTGGCTTCCTGCAAGCGTCTGGAAAGTTCACCCGCTGCCGCCGCGTTGTCGGACGCGGAGCGTAACGCATTCAACTGCGTTTTGAGACGGTCGTTCTCGCTTTGCAGCACGGTGAGCGCGGCGTTGCCGGCAGTGCCGCGCGCGAGATTTTTTTGCAAGGCGGCATTTTCCTCGATAAGCATCTGTGCGCGGGAATGTTCGTCGGCATATTTCTTGGCGGAGGCGGCGAGCTGCTCGTTCAGCTTGGAAATTTCGTTCGTGTCGGTGACGATGATTCGTTTCACGCTAGCCTGCATCTGCGCAGCATTCAGCAGTTCGTTCTGCTTCTGCAACTCACGGAGCTGCGACTGCGCGGCGGCGAGTTCGCTCGCGTCCACGGCGGCGGGCTGCGTGGCGAGGGCTTCCTTAAGCTTGGCTTGCAAGTTCTGGTTTTCCAGCCGCGCGGTTTGCAACTGCACGGAAAGTTCGCTCACCTCGGCCTGCGCCTGCGCGGCGGCGGGGTTGGTTTCAATGATGCCGGTGGCCACCTCCACTTTCTTTGGCGCGGTGGAAACCTTGAGCGCGGCAATTTTATTTTTCAGGTCGCTCAAGCGGTAGGCGATGATGCCGGTGTCCCAGTTGGGAAAAAGTTTTTGGAAATTTTCGAGCTTCGTCATCGCCTCGGCGTAAACGTTGAGCGCGTCCTTGGGTTGGTTGCCTTCGGCTAGATTGTCCGCCTGCTGGATGATGTTGTAGATGGCGACGTAGCGCGCGTCGGCATCCTGTTGCGCGTGCGCGGACGGGAGCAGGCCAGCAAAGGCGACGGCAATAATCCAAAAACGATTCATGCGGACAGGATGCCAGAGGAAATTTATTTTGCAATGCGTTGGCGGCTCAACCTTCCAAAATCACCGTGGCCACCGCGTAGTTTTCCGTGTGGGTCAGGCTGAGGTGCAACTTCTTCGCGCCCCGTTCGGAAAATAATTTCTCACCGTTGCCGTGCAGCACTACATACGGCGCGCCCGATTCCTGTCGCCGGATTTCCATGTCCAGCCAACCAAGCTGCGCGCCGATACCCGTGCCAAACGCCTTGGAGATGGCTTCCTTGGCCGCGAACCGCGCGGCGATAATCGGCGCGGGCTGGCGATGCTGAAGGCAATACGCGATTTCAGTCGGCAACAGGACGCGGTTCAAGAACCGTTCGCCATGCTGCTGAAACGACGACGCAATGCGCGCGACTTCCACGATGTCTGTGCCGAGGCCGAGGATCATGCGCGATAATTTTTCATCACTCCGAGCATCTCCTTTACGGCGGCATCCATACCAATGAACACCGCGCGGCTCACAAGACTATGGCCGATGTTCAGTTCTACGAGATGCGGCACGGCAAACAGGGCCGGCAGATTTTCGCAGGTCAAACCATGACCGGCGTTAACCTGCAAGCCGAGCGCGTGCGCCTGTTTCGCCCCGGCGATGAGCCGCTGCAATTCACTTTCCGCTTTCCGCCTTCCGCTTTCCGCCTTTTGAAAGTCTTCCGCAAATTTCCCCGTGTGCAGTTCGATGAACTGCGCACCTGTCCGCGCGCTCGCCGCAATCTGCGCCTCGTCCGGCGCGATAAACAAACTTACTTCGATGCCCGCGTCCTTCATCCGCTGGCACGTCTCGGTCAAAGATTTTTCTGCGCCGACCACGTCCAGCCCGCCTTCCGTCGTCACCTCCAGCCGCCGTTCGGGAACGATGCAAACAATCTCCGGCTTCACCTTGAGCGCGATGGCAACGATCTCCGGCGCATTCGCCATTTCGAGATTCAACCGCGTGGAAATTTTTTCGCGCAACGCGAACACGTCGCGGTCTTGAATATGCCGCCGATCCTCACGCAGGTGCGCCGTGATGCCGTGAGCGCCCGCCGCTTCTGCCGTAAGCGCGGCTTGCACCGGACACGGTTCGCCGTGGCCGAGGCCGCGATAACGCGCCTCGCGAATCGTGGCGACGTGGTCAATGTTGACGCCGAGTTTAAGCATGAAAATATTCAGCCAGGTCAGCGCGGCGGTGCGGGCGCTTGCGGCGGCGCGGGGAAAGACAAGACACGCGGAGCCGCCTGCTGTTGTTGCCGCGCGCGCAGTTGTTTCATCCGTTCGGACGGCGGCGGCAGTTGCAGGTTTAAGCCTGGAAAATTCGGCGCGTCAAACCAGTTCGCCAGCGCGAGCAGTTCAATCGCCGTCAACCCGCCCGGCGCGCGTCGCTTGAAGGTCAATTGATCCGGCGCAGTTTGCGTTATTTCCGTGGCGGTGCTGCCGAGGTGCGGCGCGAATTTAGCGACCCATTTGTAAGGCACGCCATCGCCATCCAACTGTTTGTGCCGCGTCAGCAAAAGCGCGAGCTGATTGAACTGATGCTGATTAGTAAACCGTTCGGACGTGATTTCCCAGTGATAATAAAGCAGCTCCGGTTTAGCCAGGCGCGCAAACAATTCCGGCGGCGCTGGCTTGCCGCGCGGCGGATTCGGAAAACCGCCAAAGAGCAAAAATTCGCCGCTCGCTTCCTTCACCGGCTTGACATACGGCGCGAGCATCGGCCCGCCGATGAGCGTCAATTCACTTTCCGTAGCCGTCAATGTCAGGGGCGACATGAATCCGTCATGCGCGTTGCGCTCCGCCACGAGCGTCTGCAATTTGGGACTCAATTCTCCCAGCGCTTGAGCCGCGTTCGCCACCGGCACTGCGCCGTAGGACTGAAACGGCATCCCGTTCATCGCCCAGAAGAACGCCTGATTTTGCACCGGCGTCACGACGAACGGTTGCGCCCACGCCTGCGTCTTCAGCCAACCCGCCAGGCCGCGCACGGCAGTAAAACTGTTGAACGGCTGATGAATTGTATTGGTGGGAAACCGCCACGCGTCCGCTTTTAGCGAAAGATTTTCCGGGAAGAAACATTTTCCCGTGACGAGCAGGTTCGTCGCATCGGCGGAAACTTGCAGCGCCGTCTCCGGCAACTGTAATGCCTTCACCGCCGGGAGCCACGGCGCAAGGCGCAGCCAGTTCACGTCCACGCTGGCCCAGTTCGTTTGCGGGCTGGAAATTTTTTGCACCAGACCGTCGCCCAGTTTTTGCGCGCCGACACTCGAATTAAAAACCAGCCAGCCGCCGGACTGCTGGCAGGTCGCCGCCGGTAAAAATGCTTTCAATGCCGTCTGCCAAAGCTCGGCGCGAGCCGCCGTCAATTTGATCGCCAGCGCCGCATTCGGCTGCCCGTCCGCCGCCGTGTGCGCCTCAAAAAACCACTCGGCACTTTGCAAGTCGTCCAGCAGCGGACGCAATTTCGCCGCGCCCTCCGGCACGGACGCGTTGAGATTTTTGGCAAGCCACGGCGCGAGCTTGTCCGCGATTTGTTTCCGCAACGCCCGCGCCTCGGCGGAGGAAAATTCATTGGCGAACGCCGGATAATTTTTATCGGCGGCAACCTTGTCACCGCCTGCAAAATGGATTTGCGCGATCAAGTCCGGCTGCGGTAGAGCGGCGCGTCCGGCCAGCGCCAGCAATGCCAGTGTCAAAATGCATAAAAACTTTTTCATCGGGTGCATTTCTATGCCACAAGCGCGGCGGCTCGGCAATCGCGGAAATTATTAGTGTCCGCCGCCCGCGCCCGCCGCCTAACTTTGACGGTTGGATTCGCAGCGCGAGCCAGCTCACCAAAAAAAATGTTTGCCGCGCCAAACAAATCCCGCTTTCATCCCGCCGCGTGTCCAAGCTCCAAAAATTTCTCATCTACTGGCTGCCGCTGCTTCTGTGGATGGGCATCATCTTCACCGCTTCTGGCGACACTGAATCCACGCGTCACTCGTCCACGCTTTTTGAGCCGCTCATGCGCTGGCTGTTTCCTCAAATGTCGCAGACGCACATCGAGCAACTGCACTACGCCTTTCGCAAATGCTGTCACATGACGGAATACGCCGTCCTCGCCATCCTCGCGTGGCGCGCCATCCGCCAACCGCAGCGAAATGATAAACGCCAATGGCGTTGGGACGAAGCTGGCCTAGCGCTCGGCATCACCCTGCTCTACGCCGCGAGCGATGAACTACACCAAGTCTTCATCCCCTCGCGCACCGGCCAGATTTCCGACGTCGTGGTGGATGTCATCGGCGGAGCCAGCGGCCTGACATTGCTCTGGCTCGCTGGGAAAAAATTCAAGCTTTGGTAAATGAACCGCCCTTTCGTCAGCGTCGTTCTCGCCTACGCCGCCGGCCTGCTGCTGGCGCAATTGTTTTCCGCATCGCTCGCCGCCCTGTTCGCCATCTCATTCTTCCTCCTCCTCATCGTCATCCTCGAAAAATTTCGCGCCATTCTCATCTGGCCGTTGCTCGCCCTCGTTGGCTGGACGAATTTCACCGCGCACACCGTCGCCCTCGCGCCGGATGATTTGCGAACCGTCATCGGCGAGCAGCCCGCGCTCGTCACCGTGCGCGGCACGTTGCTGGAAACGCCCAGCCTGCGGATTTATCTGCGCGACGAGGAAACCGTGCAGCGCATGGTCGCCTCCGTGCGCGTCACGGCGTGGCGCGACCACGACGCGTGGCGTTCCGCCACCGGCGACCTCATCGTCACCACGCCCGGCGTGCTCGCGGAAAATTATTTCCTTGGTCAGCCCGTTGAAATCACCGGCATCCTCGCCCGACCTGACTTGCCCGTGGCCGAAGGAATTTTTGATTACCGCAGCTATCTGGAAAAACTTGGCGTTTATTATTCGCTCAAGACCAGCGGCACAAATGACTGGCAGCTTGGTGAAAAGATTTTAACCCGTGCGCCGTTCTCCGCGCGCTTTATCGCGTGGGCGCAACGCACGCTCACGCGCGGCCTGGACCCAGCGGATGAATCCACGCAACTCCTCCTCGCCATGACGCTCGGCCAAAAAACCGCGCTCACCGATGAAGTCAGCGAACCTTTCATGCGCTCCGGCACGATGCATATTTTTGCAATTTCCGGTTTGCACATCGCGCTCATCGCGGGAATTTTGCTCGCGCTTCTCCGCGTCGCGCAACTGCCGCGCGGGGCGTGCGGCCTCGTTGTGTTGCCGCTCATCTGGTTCTACACCGCCGCGACCGGCTGGCAGCCGTCAGCCATCCGCTCGACGATCATGATGAGCGTCATCATCGTTGGCTGGTCGCTGAAACGTCCGAGCGATTTGCTGAATTCCCTCGCCGCCGCCGGCTTCATCATTCTCGTCTGGGAGCCGCAACAACTCTTTCAAGCGAGCTTTCAACTTTCGTTCTTTGTCGTCTTGAGCATCGCCCTGTTCTCACCGCCGCTGGAAAAAATCCGCGACCGCCTGCTGCAAACCGACCCATTGCTG
>JANOBC010000054.1:0-1671 GCA_031411455.1 Limisphaerales bacterium | reverse complement strand
TTGCTCGTATGACGCTGGTGTACTAACCGTTCTGCGTTTTGCGTCCCGGTTCCGGGGTCCGACTCGCTACTAAGATCTCACAGGAGCTCCAAGTGCACGCTACGTTGTTTTCGCTTGCAGTGCGCGGCATTGTCGCCGCATTCGCCCTGGCCGCCCTCGCCGGCTGCCAGAAATCGCAATCGCAGCCACCGGCCATGCCCCCGCCGGAGGTAACCGTTGCCGTGGTTCAGCCCCGCGATTTGCCGGCGAACTTCGAGTACGTCGCGCAGATATCTGGCGTGCGCGAGGTTGAAATCCGCCCGCGCGTTTCCGGCATCCTGGAAAAATGTAATTTCACCGAAGGCGCCAAGGTCGTGCAAGGCCAGAGCCTGTTCACCATAGATGCTGCGCCCTTCCGCGCGGCGCTCGCCAGGGCGGAAGCGGATTTGTTCAGCGCGCAAGCCACCATGGACCAGGCCAGGCGCAATGCCAGCCGTCTTAAGCCCTTGTATGAAGCCAAGGCTGTCAGCCAGAAGGAATTCGATGACGCGTCCTCCGGCGAGCAGATCGCCAGCGCCAACGTTAAAGCCGCGCAGGCGGCAGTGACCGAGGCGCGCCTGAACCTTGCCTACACCCGCGTCGAAGCGCCAATCTCCGGCATCACCAGTCGCGCCGTGCAGTCCGAGGGAACACTGGTCCAGGCTCAGCAGACCTTGCTGACTAAAATTTCCCAGATCGATCCGGTGCACGTGATCTTCAGTTTTACCGAATCCGAGCATCTGAAATTCACCCGCACCATGGCGGACGGCACGCTGCGCCTGCCGAAGGATGGCAGATTCGACGTGAAGCTCAAGCTCGCGGACGGCAGCGAATTCTCGCGCCCCGGAAAAGTCGATTTCACAGACGTAGGCGTGGACCCTAACACCGGCACGATCGAAGCGCGCGCAGTCATTGCCAATCCGCAAGGGTTACTGCGTCCCGGACAATTTGCGCGAGTGCAGTTGTCCGGCGGCGTGCGCCCCAACGCGATCGCGATCCCGCAGCGCGCCGTTCTCGAAGGCCCGGGGAGCAAGATCGTGATGACCGTCAATGCGCAGGGCATCGTCGAGCCGCGTCCGGTCCAGGTCGGCGACTGGACCGCCGGAGAGGATTGGATCATCACCGGCGGATTGAAAGCCGGCGATCAGGTCATCGTCGACGGTGTAGTCAAGGCGCGTCCAGGCTCCCCGGTGAAAATTGCACAGGCGCCGCCTGCAGAGGCACAGCCCGGTCAGCCGCCGACGGGCCAGCCCGCGAAGGGCGAGCAACCGCCGGCCGCCAAGCCCCCGGCAAGAGCCAAAGCCCCGCAACCCGCCAAATAAACAGCGGAGCCCCGCCCCATGTTTTCGCGTTTCTTTATCGACCGCCCCATTTTCGCGGCGGTTCTCTCGATCTTCCTGGTGCTCGCCGGCCTCGCCGCGATGCGCACTTTGCCTATTGCGCAATACCCGGAGATCGCGCCGCCTGTCGTGACCGTGCGGGCCGTCTACCCCGGCGCGTCAGCCGAAGTCCTGGAGCAAACCGTGGCGGCGCCGCTGGAAAACCAGATCAACGGCGTCGAAAAAATGCTCTATATGAGCTCAAACTCCTCGTCCAACGGCGCGGTCGAGATCAATGTCACCTTCGAAATCGGCACGAACATCGACCAGGCGG
>JANOBC010000053.1:0-18719 GCA_031411455.1 Limisphaerales bacterium | reverse complement strand
CTGACCATGTGGGCGTGAGGTTCGATGTAGCGCATAAAATTAGAGCATCCATTCAGCCCAAAGCCGGTGAGAACCAATCAGTCGTTCATTTAAATCGAAGAACAAGTAGTCGAATGAGCCGCCTCTTCTTTTGACTTCACTTGAAACATTAATCATCAGACAACTGACGGCAATCTTACCACTCCGCTGCTCAAAGCGGTTGGCCATTTCTGCCACCCCATGAGAATCATCTTTCATCGTCTGCCAGCCAGCATCGGGGCGAGTTGCTTTCTCCCAAACATCAAGCTCCTGTTTTGGCTTCGCAAGAAGTTCTGACTTCAATGTATTGAGAGGATAACGAACATCTAAATCCGCCCGAAACATCTTTTCATCGCTCTTCCAAATTTCGTTTGAAGACATCCACGAGCGGCAACCACCGGCAAACACAATCAACACCAGCAAAAAACTTATTGCGACAATGTTGTTTCTGTAATGGCGCATAGGAATTTGAGGCTACTTTAATAGGGATATGCGCCAACCGCGCCATTACCTTCTGCTTTGACAATTGGTTCCAACGTCGGATCGCTGAACGCGAGCAAAACATTCTTCGCCCTGTCCTTCTTTTTGCCGTCCAGCTTGGCGAGCGCGGCGCGGAAACTTTTCAGGCGGTAATCATCCTTGCCCGTGGCGCGCTCCACGCGGTCAAGGAACGCGGCGAGTTCGATGAGCTTGTGTCGCGCATCGAGAAAGTAGAGGTCGAGGATTTGCTGCCGCGTCATAGTTGTGTTGGACGCAAGATAAAGGGGAATCGCCGCGCGGCAACCGGAAATTTTTCCGGTGAAATCCATGTCGTTTCAGAGCAGTGGAATTAACCCGAACTCCGAAGTTGAAGTTGCCGGAGCCGCATCATCGTCGTCCGGGGCGCGGCCAGGATGACGCTCCCAAGGCTGAAAGCCTGGCAGAAGATAGCCCAGGGCAACGCCCTGGGTTTAACCGCCCCACGATTTTCCCAGCCCTGAAAGGGCGATACCAGTTGTCTTTCGTTGACGGTGCACGGCCGAAATTCTGCCGCCGTTTCAGGGCTTGAAACTGTTTGGTCGCCAACCCAGGGCGTCGCTCGCCGACTCGCTTTGCCCTGGGCTTATCTTCTGCCGGGCTTTCAGCCCTATTCCGCTGCGGATCGTGGCATCAGTTCGTGATTTCTACTTTGGAATTTGGGTTAAACACAGAGTCGTAGAGAACGCAGAGGTTCACAGAGAAGACTGCCGGGTGATTTTTTTGCGGGATGGCGGTTTGATTTACTTCCAACAACCTCTGCGGTTCTCCGCGTTCTCTGCGTCTCTGTGTTTTTTGAATTTTTTCAATTGAACTGACCCGGCTCGCGAGGCCGCTCGCCCCACCAAGCCGCACCGCTACCTGCTCATCCAAGCCAAGATTTGCCGGGCGCATTTGGTGTGGGCGGTAGCGAGGATGTTGTGGTCAAATCCGAAAAACAATTCCGCAGCGCGGAGAGCCGGGCAGTTTTTTTTCAACCATTGCCGCACGAAAATCTGCGGCACGACCGGGTCAAGGCGGGCGCCCAGGCAATAAACTGGCGCATGGATTCGGCGGGCGATTTCGCGCGGGTCGAACGCGGCAATTTGGTCGAGCCGGTGAACCGCCGCTTGCTTGTCCAGTTCAGTCCGGCGGTCAAGAAATTCATTCAAGGCGGTCAAGGTTTCGGGCGCATGGCGAAAGCGCAAGTGGGCGATCTTACCGTAAGCGACCAATAACCTGATCAAGAGGCGCAGGGGAAAATGTTTGAGGGATATGCGCGCGAATTTCACGCCCCAGCGAAAAGGAAATTTCACAAAACCTCCGGCAAGCACGATGGCCTCGACGGAAAATTTCTGGCGCGCGGCAAGCGTCCATGCGAGTTGCGAGCCGTAAGATTCGCCGAGCAGCCATCCGCTCGCGATTCCATTTTGCGCCAAGGATTTTTCAATCGCTTCCGCGTAGTCATCCAGCGACCACGTCAGGCTGCGCGGGTAGGTGAATTCAACGAACCGCACTTTGCCCGTGAGATGTTTTCGGAAATCGCCGATGAGCGTCCAGTCGCCGTGCAGGCCGGGCAGATAGATCAGCGTTGGCAGGTTGACTGTGCCATAGATGCGGATCTGCAGTTTCTCAAGCGAGGAAGCATCGGCCATTCGTGGCGAAATATACGGCGCAGGCCGAGCGCGGCAATGGCAAATAAAAATTGAGCGTGATACTTGAGGGCGACAAATGTGCCGGGAAGAGGAAAGGGCATCGGAAGAAATTCTCTGGAAGTGGAAAAGATTAGTGGCGTGGCTTGGAAAAATAAAAACGGCCTGCCGTTGACAAACAGTGGCAACGGCAGGCCGCCAACCTTAACCCATGAAAAATTCAATCGTAACTGGCGAGCGTGATCAGCCCTTCCGGCGTCGTCGCGCCGTTGCCTTGGAGGAACACGATGTGTTCGTAGCCGAGGCAGCGCAGGCCCACGAACCACGGCGTGCCACGGTTGCGGAACTCGTCGCCGACCTGCGGCTCGTTGTAATTTTCCAAAATGACGATGGCGGTCTGATGCTGCGGCAGTGCCTTGGCGATGTTCAGAATTTCGTCATTGGCGACATCGCCTGACGGCGTCGGCATGATGACGCGGCTGGTGCGGGCGTCCACGGCGTCAATGACCAGCGCCGAACTGTCGGTGATGCCACGGAAGGCTTGCGGCGGCGGGGGCGTGGAGCTGCAAGAGGAGAGCATCAGCGTCAGTGCCGCGAGCGGAAATAAAAGTAATTTATTCATATCCTAAAATTCGTTTTGTTTATTGCTGGCGAAACCCCGGTAAAAGGTCTCGTTACTTGCCAGCTTCTACGCAATTGTGATGCCAGAGTAGAACGCAAATTTTCGGTGAGTTCACAAGGGGGTTTTGGTTTCAGTTGGGGGGGAACTTTCCGCGTTTTTCCCTGAAAAATGCGGCTAAAAAATTCAACATGGCCAGAGCGGCCGGCATCGGTTCCAGAAGTGAAACCCTCTGCCGCCCTAATTATTTAATCGGCAAAAATGGCGATGGTGTAAATGAGGACAGGGTGGCTAATTTTTAGACTCACGCCAGCTTGGGGAAAAATTCATGCGCGTTGCGGCAGGTGGCGGCACTTAATTCTTCAGGCGAACATAGTTTGACGGTGGCGACGGTCTCGGAAATTTCTTTCACGAACGCCGGCTCGCAACGCTGGCCGCGATACGGCACGGGCGCGAGATACGGGCAGTCGGTTTCGAGCATCAGCTTGTCGAGCGGCGTCGCGGCCACGGCGTCGCGGATGTTCTGGCCGTTCTTGAAGGTGACGATGCCGGTGTAGCTCACGAGCCAGCCAAGCGAAAGAATTTTTTCCAGCCGCTCGATGCTTTCGCCGAAGCAATGAAACACGCCGCGCGTTTTTGTGGCGAACGGCTGGACTTGAGCGAACAAGTCATCGAACGAACTGCGTTGATGGATGACGCAGTTCAAATGCATTTCCACCGCGACTTCGAGTTGCTGCTGAAAAATTTCCGCCTGCTTCTGTTTGTAACGCGCGTCATCGTCCGCGCTGCCGCCGCTGGCGCTGGGCAGGCGGTAATAATCCAGCCCGCATTCGCCAATCGCCACGGCCTTCGGATGACGCGCGAGTTCGCGCAGGGCAGGGCGGATGTCGGCGGGCGCTTCGTGGGCATTGCTCGGATGCCAGCCGACGGCGGCGTAAAACATCGAGTGCTGCTCGGCGAGCGCAAGCGCGCGGCGGCTGCTGTCGAGGTCGGTGGCGATGGAAATGATTTTGGTGATGCCCGCCGCCTGCGCGCGCGCGAGAACTTCCGCGAAATCTTTTTCGTATTCGGGATAATCGAGGTGGGCGTGGGTGTCGAAGAAGATGGGCATGAGAATATTATGGACGATATGATTTGATTTGCTCCTTAAGCGCATCAAACGATTTGCTGGCGATGGAATATCTTCTATGTCTTGGAAGGCTATTTGTGTTTACAGCTTTTGGATGATTTGTTGGACGGAAGGCAGAGTCAAAAACTGGCTTTTCTGGACAGATCAACGTCATGCAAAGGACTTTTTCTTCAGCCAGATCAGGCGAAATATTATCGCTTGCCGAGATGACTGCTACCCACTGTCCGTTTAGCGGATGAGTTTCTTCTTTAAGCTTTCCTAGAACTACAGTGCATAGATTTTGAACTTCACAAAATTCGGAAACTTCCATTTGAAACGGCCATGGCCTTTCAGTAGTTAGGTCTTTGTCAGATTCATCTTCTTTCCCGATTCTTTGCCAGCCGTATCCATGTTGTGGGACAACGTATATTAATTGGTTCACCAAATCTCCAACTGTTTTTTTGAATGGCATACAAAGCTGCTATTTTTTATCGGCGGCCAGTTTTGATTCTATTTGCTTCAGCTTTTCGCGCGCCTCATTCAGCCCCGGATACTCCGGCGAGTCAGCGATGAGTTGTCGCCAGTTCTCAACCGCGTCCGCCTCGCGACCCGCCGCCAGCAGTTTTTCCGCGAGGATGCGGTGCAGGCGGAGGCGTTGTTGCGGCGAGGGGTTTAGCTTCAACGCGCGTTGCCACGCGTCAATCGCGGAGCTGGGCTTGCCTTGCAGTTCGTAAAGTTGCGCGAGCTTTTCCGTCAGCACCGCGCTGGTCTTGGTGAGGGCAACGCCTTCAAGAAACCCGGACAGTTGCGGCGCGCGCGCGCCGTGAACGAGATCCAGATTCATCAGGCGGTTGAATGACCATTCGATCAGCGGGCTGTGGCGGCGCTCTAGTTCCGCGTGCAAATCCGGCGGCGCTTTTCCAAACGGCTGATACAGCGGGTCGCCGATCACGGCGGTCTGCCACGAGACGGCGAGTTGCGACGCCCACGCCGCTTCGCCAAACGTCCAGCCGCCGGTGAAGGCCTGCGCGAAGAAGGCGAGGTTCGGTGTGAATGATAGATACGGCTCATACACGCAGCCCATCGTGCAGGCCGCGCCGCGCGCGAGCAGGGCGCCGCACCAGTTCTGGTTGGTGAGGCGCAGCGTGTGGGCGCTGAAGGAGTGCAGGTGGTAGGCAAATGCGCCGGGCATGAACTCGATTTTTGGATTTAGCAGCGCGCCTTTGATCCACGCGTCATACCAGCCGACGTAAAACGCGATGTGACTCATCGGATACGTCGGCGGCAGGATGGCTTCGTTCCTGTCCGTCTCCACGTCGAAACCCTGCTGTCGGCAAATCTCGGCGGCGGCGAGCATCCACGCATCGCCGATGAAATAATTTGAATTGGCCGGTGCCAATCCACGCGTATCAAAATACGCGCGCCCCCAAAGTCCGTTGTGTTCCGCCGCGATCGCTTGGTCCACGAGCGCGCTGGCGATTTCCGGCGTGGCGCCGTCCAGCCGGGAAACCAGCAGGATGCCGTTGGTGCAGTTGAGCAGCGCGCGGTTGGTGTTCGTGTAGAAGACATTCAACAGCGGCCCGGTCAGCGGGATTTTATTCCGGGACATCGGCAGCCAGGCGAGTTCTGAATCCACGGCGGCTTCGTTGTGGCGGAATTCTTCGCGCGTGAGTTTGGCGGCGATTTGTTCGAGCAGCGAACTGGGTTCAATCTTCAACGGCACACCGTAACACAGCGCGGCGTAGCGAATTTTCGACTGCACCACACGGGTTTCCGTGCGCGCGGGTTGGCCGTTGGCGGCGGGGATTTTTGTCTGGCCGAATTTCCACAGGCCAGATGATTCCAGTTTTGCCGCGAGTGGCTGCTGCAATTTGTCGGTGAACTCGTCGCGCGAAATCACTTCGTTCGTGGTCAGGGCAAAGCTGAAAATGTGGTTGGCCGGCACCTGCCGTATCGCCGCGTAATGTTCCGCGACGGCCTTCGAGCCGGGCATCTGCGAGTTGTAGATGACGACCACCTCCTCGCCGCCAGCTAATGCCAGCAACGGAAAAAGCACGGCGAGCCACAGCGCGCCGATGGCATTGTTTCGTGCGATCATCTTAAATTTTTTCAGTTCACAGATCACTCCTCACTCGTCACCTTCAACCCATCCCACGCGAGCATGATTCCCGCCGGCAGTTCCGCCTGCGATTGATCGTGGTCGTAATCATGCGTGAGGTGCGTGAAGTAGGTGCGGGGCGCGTTGATGCGCCGCGCCGCCGTCAGTGCTTCATCGAGGCACATGTGCGTGGGATGCGGCTTGTGGCGCAACGCATCCAGCACGGCGATTTCCACGCCGCGAATTTTCTCCATCACCTCGTCGGGAATTTCTTTGCAGTCGCTCATGTAGGCGAGACGTTTCTTGCCGCCTTGTTCAAACAGAAATCCCGTCGTCGTCATGCTGCCGTGCGGTAGGTCGAGTGGCGTGATTTTCAAATCACCAATTTCAAACGCGCCGTTGATGACGTGTTCTTCCGGCTTGAAATAACCGCGCGGCCACGGACCTTGATGAAACGCGTAAATAAAAACGCGGCGCAGGTGAACCATCGTCGCCTCGCTCGCGTAAATGGGCAGCGTGGTGTCGCCGCGCAAATCGCAGAAGCGACGGCAATCGTCCATGCCGAGAACGTGATCCGCGTGTGCGTGCGTGACGAGGACGGCGTCGAGCCATTTGATTTTTTCACGCAGGCATTGCATCCGAAATTCCGGCGGCGTGTCCACCACTAGTTTTACTTTGTCCGTGGCGACGTAGATGGCCGGGCGCGTGCGCCAGTTTTTTGGGTTGGCGAGATACTCCGGCGGATACTCCACGCCGATGAGCGGCACGCCCTGCGACGTGCCGCTGCCGAGAAAAGTGAATTCAAACGCCATGCGCCGACACGTTAACAAAACTGCCGGGGACGGCGAATGAAAAGCGCAAAGTTGACGCGTCCGCCTGCCGGTGGTATTGAAATCCATGGATGCCGCGAAAAATACGCCAGTTGATTTCAGAATTGGAGCGGGTTGGTTTTGCGATTGTTCCCGGCGGCAAGGGGTCGCATCGGAAGTTTCGCCATCCGCAGTTTGCTGGCTCGGTGATTTTGAGCGGCAAAGACGGTGATGACGCGCAGCGCTATCAGGAAAAACAAGTCCGCAATGCTATCCGTGAGGTGAACAAATGAAAACTGAAGACCGTTATCTGAAATTCGTTTTGTGGAGCGACGAGGACAATGCCTACATCGGCCATTGCCCAGACTTGTTTCCGTGGGGCGGCGTCTGTCACGGTGCGACCGAGGAGGAAACCTACGCGCAGCTTTGCGTGTTGGTTCGGGAAGAGGTCGAGGAGTTGCGGCAGAGCGGTAAAGAAGTTCCAGTTCCAGCTACGCGCGCCATGCGCGAGGCTGTGTTGGTTTGACTTCGAAATTTTCTCCGGAGTTTCTTGATCAAAGAAAGCGCGAGATGTCTTCGTTAAAATCTTTTTGTGTCTTTTGCGGCTTTTTGAGGCCATTCTTTTTTCCGTGCCGCCGCTGACTATTTACACCTGCAAGCTGACCGACGCGCAAGCCTCCGCGCTCGACGCTGCGTTGCAAGCGCGCAACTGGAAGCCGCGCACGGTTCCGTATGCGCGGTTCGCGTTTGAATCCGACAAGACGAACATCGTGTTTTACGAGAGCGGCAAGCTGGTGGTGCAAGGAAAGGGGACGGCGGAGTTTGTCGAATTTGTCTTGGAGCCGGAAATTTTGAAGGAAGTGAAAGTCGGCTACGAAACCATTCTCAATCCTGATTTGCTGCTCCCGCGTTTCGGCATTGATGAAAGCGGCAAGGGCGATTTCTTCGGCCCGCTTTCCATCGCCGGGGTTTATGTGAACGAGGCGGTCATCAATTCGTGGAAAGACAAGGGCATTCGCGATTCTAAAAATATTTCCAGCGACAAGAAAATTTCCGACCTCGCCAAGATGATCCGCGAGACACCCGGTTGCGTAGTGGATTCCGTCGTCGTCGGCAACGAGGCTTACAATCGGCTCTACTCAAAGATGAAGAGCGTGAACACGCTGCTCGCATGGGGACACGCGCGCGTGATCGAGAACCTCATGGGCAAGCGTTACCAGATGAATCCCGCGCCGGTGCGGGCCATCAGCGACCAGTTCGCCGCGAGCAAGACGGTGATTGAAAAGGCGCTGATGACCGCCGGACGCGAGATCGAACTGGTGCAACGTCACAAGGCGGAAGAAGACATCGCCGTCGCCGCCGCCTCGATTCTGGCGCGCGATGAATTTGTGAAAGGCCTCGCGAAGCTGGAGCAACAATTCCAGATGAAATTTCCGAAAGGTGCGAGCGCGGCAGTGGATGCAGCAGCGAAATTATTTGTGGAGCAACGCGGCGCGGGTGAATTGGGGAAAGTTTCCAAGCTGCATTTCCGCACGGCGCTGCGGGCGCAAGGTTTGCCGGAGCCGCCGAAGACGGAGTGGCGGAAAAAATGACTGATAAAATTTGGGCAGATGCTCGAAGATGGCCTTGCCTCGATTTGGTGGACAGGGAGTGAGTGCATGAGGCATGGGTATTTTTAGTTTAGTTGCGTTTCAAAGTCCACAGGGGGATTTGAAGCCGAGGGCGCTGTGGAACCGCTCGCGGTTGTAAAAGACTTCAATCCACTCAAAGATGGCCGATCGGGCTTCGGCCCGGGCGGCGAACTGGCAACGATGCACCAGTTCGCGTTTGAGGTTGCTCCAGAAGCTTTCCATCGCCGCGTTATCATAGCAGTTGCCGGGGCGGCTCATGCTGGGGATGACGCCCGCCTGGGCCAGTCGTTGCCGGTGGGCCTGGCTGGCATATTGCACGCCGCGATCCGAGTGATGCACGAGCCCAGCCGTGGGGCGGCGTTGTTTCAGCGCCACTTTTATTTTTACGCGGCAACCAACGCGTGTGCCTGTAAAATGCGACGCATTACTTCGGCAGGAGTTTCGCCGCGACGTTTCGCCTGACGGCGATAATAATCAAGACTCGACGGTTAGAGGCTCACGGTCACTTTTACGGCGCGCAAACTTTCGCGGACTTGTTCGGGGCTGGGCAGAAAATCCAGCTTCACCGGCACGCCCGGTTTGCCGGGCGGCTCGCCGTTTAATTCTTCCAGTTCAGCGCAATGAATTTTGCGTTTCATAAATTCGTTTGCCCTTGCGCCAGTAACCCGCGCCGATGATTCGAATACGTCCGGCGCGACGGGTGAAGCGCACGGTCAAGATAGCATCACCCACGCGGCCTATGTAATACCAGCGAGACTCGCTGCGGCTGTGTCCGAGGTCGGACAAAATGGCACGGCTCGGATCGGCGAACGCGGCGACGGCTTCGATGAATGGAACTCCGTGTTTGGCGAGGTTGGAAATGGCCTTCGCCTCGTCCCACTCGAAATGTTCGCCGAAGTCACTTCGCCGCAATCATCCCGCTTTGGCGCGCGTAGTTGAACAGGCCGCCGGCGTCCACCACGGGGCGCACGTCGCCAAGCGGTTTGAATTTATAGACCTTGCCGGTTTCCTTGACGGTGACGGTCGCGGCGTCGAGGTCCACGGTCACGACGTCGCCGGTCTTCAGCACGTCGCAGAGGCGGTCGGCACATTCGCACGGATAAAGTTCGCCGGTGGCGACGCAGTTGCGGAAGAAGATGCGCGCGAAACTTTCCGCGAGGACGATCTCGCAATTGGCCGAACCCATCGCGATGGGCGCGTGTTCGCGCGAGCTGCCGCAGCCGAAATTTTTGCCGCCGACGACGATGGGGTATTCGCTGTCGAGCTGGCCTTCCTTGACGTAGCGCGTCTTGTAGAGCGAGTCGGGCAAGCCGGCGAGGGCGTGGCTGCCGAGCTTCTCGTATTCCTCGGCGATGGTGGGCACGAGGTTGAGGAACTGCGCGGAGATGATTTGGTCGGTGTCAATGTTGTCGCGCACCACGTAAACGGGGCCGGTAAAAACAGATTTTGTCATGGAAATAATTTAGACAGGATTTGCAGGATTTACAGAATAATTTTCAATTTGAAAACGAGCATTCACGGATACTTGAGGCGGTAAAACTGGCGGGTGTTCGTGGAGGAAAGGATGGTCTGATTCAATCCGTTGGTGAACACGGAGGGACTAGACACGGTGAGCCAGTTGGTTCCCGCTAGGTTGGTGTTTTGCTGGAGAGTGAACGCGGCGGGTGGTGAGGGCCATTGCACGAGGATGTTGGTGCTGGAACGCGTGATGGCGAGCGGAGCCGGAGTGAGTATTAGGTGGAAGGTCTGGCTCGACAGATTGGCGGACGAGAAAATATTTGAGCCGCCTTGGACGGTGGCGGTTCCGGCGTAGTCGCCATTCGTGGCGGCGGGATTGAGGAGGACGGAGAAGATGACGTCGGTATAATTTTCGCCGGGCAGTAAGATGCCGGGGACATTGGCGAAGAAAACATTCGTGCCGGGAGCGAGAAAGTTGGTGGCGGCGTTGGTGAAGCTGAACTGAAGGTTGTTCAAAAACAAATTCGTGGTGAGGCTGGTGTTGGTCAGCGTGCCGATGAAGGTGACTTCGTTGCTACCGACGCCGGATTTCACGGATGGTGTCAACGTGAACGACAAGTTTGCGCGGGCGGCGGCGAGCGCGAGCAGGAGCAGTAGTGCGGTCAGCTTTTTGATTGGTTTTAAGCGCCGGGTTTTCATTCAGCGGCCAAGGGCGAAGAGGATGGCGTTATTGATGGCATAGACGATTCCGTCAGGGCCGATGAGGGTGGGGGTGTAGGCTTCAAAGAGTCCAGCGGTCAGGTCAACGGTTTGGGTGAGGGTGTTGGAAGTCAAATCCCAGCGATACATTTTGCCGTCCTCATTGTTGACGAGCACGGATTTGGTGAAGGGATCAACGGCCACGGTATTGACGCACCATTCGCGCACGGCGTTGGGATAGGTGTTGGTGACGGCGGCGTCGGGCGTGGGGCCGACCTTGGTCAATACTTCCTTCATCACCGTGGCGCCGGTGAAGGGGTCGGTCATGCTGTTTTGCGGATCGAGGATGGCAATTTTATTGACGCCATCGCCGACGCCGTTGAAGACGTAGTTGTTGTATTTGGTCATCAACAAGTAGGGCGAGCTGCCGTTGTAACTGGGAACCATCGCGGTAGGAATGATGGACGCCGTATCATCCCAGCCGAAAGCACCGGGAATTTTTGTCTGCGTGAGCGTGCGGTTGAAGTGCAGCAGCCAGCCACGGTAATGGTTGAAGCCGTTGGGATTTTCGCGCTGGCCGTAATACACGTCGCCGTCCGGGCCGACCGTTGGTGAGGCGGTTCCATTGTCGTTCATCAACACGTCGTTACTGGTGTTCGCGGCGTCCTTGAGCCGAATTTTGGAAAGCGGCGTCAAGGTCCGGCTGTCGAGCGCGACGAGATAGCCGAAACCGTTGTGGGCGCTATTGACGGCGAAATACAACGTCGTGTGGTCATTGCCGAGCGCGGGGGCGCAGTTCATGGCGACCTTGGTGATGCCCGTGTCGCCAGCCACATTGGTCGCGGACGCCCAACTGCCAGTGCCATCAAAATCAATCCGCGCAATGCCGCTCTGGAGGTTCAACGGGTTGGCACCGATAGCTTGGAAGCCGAAGAAAATATTTCCGTAACGGTCCGTGGTGATGGGCGTGTTGATGAAGATGTTGGTCAGGTAGGCGTTGGTGTTGGCAGTGAAATGGGCCAGTCCGTAGAACGCAACCTGGCCGAAAACGGGAGCCGCGTTCGTCGTGTCCGGCGTGTCGCAAAAATAAACCGTGCCGCCGCCGCCGGGAAAAAACAGCCGGTTCTTCGGCGTCAGCACCGGTGAAAAACTCGGCGTCCAGAGATTGCCATACGGGGCGGGCGTGTAGTCGGTGGCCCGCACCCATTTAGTTGCGCCGTTGGTGGCATTCAGCGCCTTGATTTGAAATCCGTTGGTCGCCCCCGTTTTGACCGGCAAGATGACGGTGTTAGAACGCGTGACCAACGGTGAGCCGTAGTGAATGCGGAGTCCCGCCGGGTTGCCAGTCAGCTGCGGATTCAAGTCCACCGGTGTCTGCCACAAAATCCGGTTGAGCGGCTGGGAAGGCACTGAGGAAATCGCGGTGTGCTGGGCATCGTGACCGTAGCCGCTCCACGCCTGGCTGATGCTTTGCGCCGCAGTTTTGTTCGCGGCGATGTGACCACCAACCACGGCGATCATCAGCGGCACAAACCGGCAGAGGTAGGAAATTTTTTTGTTTACGTGGCGCTTCAGCATGGCTTGGCAAATCCCATTGGTGGGCGGGAGACTACCGGGTTTGCTTTCACATTACAATTCTTGGCTTGCCGGTTGGAACTATGGAGTGGTCGAATCTTGGTTGCGTTTACGCAAGGCAATCACAGCGGCCACGCAGGCGGTCCACGTCGGAATCAGATCCACAATCGGAACCAATTCCACGACAAACGTCGGTAACAGCAGCAGGTGGAAGCCAAGAATCCACGTCGTCAAAGCCATCGCGACGACGTCCACGGCGGACTCGACCAACGTCCAGGCGAACGGCAGCAGCAAAATTTGTAGCGCATCGGCGACCACCGCTACGGCGAGCGCGAGGAACATCCGCTTCCGTGTGAGGCGCGGGGTGCGAAAGGCGGAGTTCAGTTTTTCCAGCGGCAGCATTCATCAGGATGTTTAACGACTATCCACGGATTTTCAATGCTTGAGTCGCGACGGTGCGACCGGTTTAATGCCGCACAACTTTGAAACGGACACACATTTTTATTTTCTGCGCCGCCACCGTCGCACTGCTCGCGGGGATTGAACTTTCCATGGGCCGTTCCTGCTTCGGCCCGGATGGAAAGTTCGGCTGGTGGGAAAGCAGTATCTGGAGCAGCGAAAATTCCCAGCGCGTAGCCGATGCTTATTCCTTTTCGCATTTCATCCATGGGATTTCTTTTTACGCGCTGCTCTGGCTCATCGCGCGGAAACTGCCCATGGAAAAACGCCTGCTCCTCGCGCTCGCGCTGGAAGCCGGTTGGGAAGTGCTGGAGAATTCGCCCATCATCATCAACCGCTACCGCGAGGCCACCGCCGCACTCGGCTACACCGGCGACAGCGTGCTGAATTCCATGAGCGATGTGGTGATGGCGGCGCTGGGATTTCTTTTCGCGGGTCGCGTCAAGCCGGCCATCAGTTGGATCACCGTGGCCGTCATGGAAATCGGCTGCCTGTTGTGGGTGCGGGATAATCTGACGCTGAACATCATCATGCTCGTGCATCCGGTGGCAGCCATCAAGCAATGGCAGATGGCCGGCCAGCCAACGCCGTGAGGTGGCAAGATGGGCCAAGTCGCGCTGCGACTTGGCTTGGCTGCGCAGCAGCCACTTTGAGGTGTGAATATTTCTTGGCGTTAGAAACTTTCCGTCGCCTGACGCTACGCTCGGCGACGGGGTTGTCGCAGCGCCACGAACCCTACCTTGCCTCCGTGCCGACTGCTTCGGAAATATTTTTGAATCCTGCTGCCGAAACTTTCTCGCGCAAACCCGTCACAACTTTCTTTGCCAGCCCCGGCCCTTCGTAAACCAATCCCGTGTAGCACTGCACGAGCGATGCGCCCGCCGTGATTTTCTCCCACGCATCCTCCGCGTTAAAAATTCCGCCGACCCCGATGATGGGTAGCTTGCCCTGCGTCTGCTTGTAAAGATGCCGCACGATTTCCGTGCTGCGCGCGCGCAACGGCTTTCCACTCAAGCCACCGGTCTCGGCATAAATCGTTTTCAATCTTTCATCGCTCGTCTGCGGCCGCGCAATCGTCGTATTCGTCGCCACGATGCCCGCGATGTTACGCGGCGCGACGAGTTCGAGGATTTCATCAAGTGCCGTGAACGTCAGATCCGGTGCGACTTTCACGAGAATGGGCTTTTGACTTTGGGCATTGGACTTTGAACTTTGGACTTCCTGAATCGCCGCCAAGATTTCGTCCAACGCCGCTTTGTCCTGAAGCTGCCGGAGATTCGGCGTGTTCGGCGAACTGACGTTCACCACAAAAAAATCCGCGAGGTCGCGCAGCCCGCGGAAAGAATTCGCGTAATCATCCGCCGCCCGATCCAGCGGCGTGATTTTGGACTTGCCGAGGTTGATGCCGATGGGATGTGCGGGCCAATTGCCGGATGCTTTCCAGCCGGAAAGTTTCTGCGCCACCGCTTCCGCGCCAGAATTATTAAAGCCCATCCGGTTGATGACCGCTTCATCGGCAATCGCGCGGAACATCCGGGGCTTGGGATTGCCGGGCTGCGCGTGCCACGTCACGCCGCCGAGTTCGGTGAAGCCAAAGCCGAGCGCGGCCCAGCCGGGAACGGCGGCAGCGTGTTTATCCATGCCCGCCGCGAGGCCGACGGGATTGGGGAAATTCAGGCCAAAAACGTTCGTGGGCAACTTCGGCGCACCAAAAATTTTTTCGACGTAACCAAGCAGAAATTCATCGCGGCTGACCAGCGCGAGCTGCTGGACGACGGCGTTGTGCGCGCGTTCGGAATCCTGCCGGAAGAGCAAGGGACGGAGAATTTTCTTGTGGATGAAACCCATGAAGATCGTAGGATAAATTTTATGCCGTCACGTGGAAATGTTTTTCACCAGCTTTCCGGCTCAAGCTTGCAAAAGCCCGCTGACAGTTTAAGTATGAGTTCGCCCGCTTGCAGCCGACGAACGTTATTTTCAAATCAAACCAGAACCGACATGAACTTCGCCAAAAAACTTTTATCCACGCTCACGGCTGCGTTGCTCGCCAGCGCGGCCTTCGCCGCTGAAACCTTGCCGCTGCCGACGGGATTGATTTCCCTGCAATCCACCGAGGGAACACGCCTGCTCGAAGCCAGCGGGTCGCGGGCTAATTTCTACGCGCTGATTCAGCATATGAATTCGCAGCAGAAACTTTCTTACTGCGGCGTGGCCTCGGCGGTGACGGTGTTGAACACATTGCAGCCCACGAACACGCCGCTGTGCGACACGCTCGATGGCAAGGTGGCTTACTTCGACCAGGTGAATTTTTTCAGTAAGCCAGTGGAGCAAATCGTGGCGCAGAGCGTCGTGGTGAAGCAGGGGTTCACGCTGCAGGAATGGAGCGGAGCCGTCGCCACTTACGGCGTGAAGACGGAAGCGTGGCATTGCGGCACGGCGGCGGGGCAGGCGGATTACACGAACTTTGTCGCGCGGGCAAAGGCGGCGTTGCAGAACACGAACCAGTTGCTCGTCATCAATTTCTCGCGCCAGAGTCTCGGTCAGGCTGGCAACGGACACTTCTCACCGATTGGCGCTTACAATGAGCAAGCCAACAAGTTTTTGGTGCTCGATGTGGCGCTGTTCAAATACCCCGCGTTCTGGGTGGATGGAAAGGCGTTGTGGGAATCCCTGGCGACGGTGGACAGTGTGTCGAAAAAGAACCGTGGCTTCGTGATCGTGACTTCGAATATGAAATAAATTCTGGGAAGCTGGGGCTGGCATCAGCGACTGGCAACAGTCATAGACCACCGTCCACGTTGCCATTTTTCTTCGCCGCCGCGCGTTCGCAAATCTGTTTGTAAGTCGCGAGGGCGAGGAGCGGCCAGGCGTTGCGGTAGATGTCGTATTTCAAATAGAACACTTTCGGGAAACCAGTGCCGGTGGTTTCGTTCTCCGTCCACGAGCCGTCGGCGTTCTGGGTGCGACAGAGGTATTCGATGCCGCGTTTGAGCGCGGGATTCTCCGGGTCGTCGGAAGTGCACAAGCCCATGACGGCCCACGCGGTTTGCGAGGCGGTGCTGGGGCCTTGGCCTTTGTAGATCGGGTCGTCGTAGGTGTTGCAGCGTTCGCCCCAGCCGCCGTCTTCGCGCTGGACACTTTCGAGCCATTCGCGCCCGCGCCGCAACCAGAGTTCATTCATGTCCCAGTTCAACGCCTTCATGCCGCGCAGCACTTGCCACGTTCCGTAGATGTAATTCACGCCCCAGCGGCCATACCAGGAGCCGTCGAATTCCTGCTGCGCCTTGACGTAGTCGAGCGCCTCGCGGATCTGCGGGTTTTTCAAATCCCACTTTTCATAGCCGAGCAGTTCCAAAATGCGCGCGGTGATGTCGGCACATTCGGGGTCGAGCATGGCGTTGTGATCGGCGAAGGGAACTTTCTCCAAAATGTTTTTCGTGCAGTCCTTGTCGAAGGCGGCCCAGCCGCCGTCTTTGCACTGGAAGGCCATCATCCAATTCATGCCGCGCTTGAAACATTCATCGCGCTTCTGCGGATTGTCGGTGGGGATGAGGCGGAGCGCGAGGAGCACCATCGCGGTGTCGTCCACGTCGGGGTTCCACTTGTTGTTGTATTCAAAGACCCAGCCGCTCGGCTCCACGTCCACGGGATTCTTGTGATGCCAGTCGCCGCGAAAACGGATTTCTTTTTCCATCAACCACTCGGCAGCGCGTTTCAGTTTGGGATGTTCGGCGGGAACGCCGGATTCGCGCAGACAGATGGAAACGATGGCGGTGTCCCACACGGGCGAGAAACACGGCTCGCAACGGACGGTATCTTTTTCTTCGTGCTGGAGACGTTTCAGTTCAAACATCTCGCGCTTCAAAACCGGATGGTCGTCTTTATAGCCGAGCGCTTTCAACGCGATGACGGAATTCAGCATCGCGGGAAAAATGGCGGCAAGGCCATCGCTGCCCTCGAAGCGTTCGAGCATCCACTGTTCGCATTTTTTCAACGCGGTTTTGCGGAACGGATGGATGGCGTGTTCGGCGAACCATTCCGCGAGCTTGTGCAAACGGTCGAGCCACAGGAAAAAATTGCGGAGCGAAATCTTGTCCGGGTCAGGGGGCAGGGCGAGGTCGCGTTCGTGATAGCCGTCGGGGTAAAGTTCGTCGAGCGTGACCGTGACCGGGCGCGTGGGTTTGAAGTGATTGATGATGGCGAGCGGCACGAGCATGGCGCGCGACCAGTTGCTCATGTCCCAGAAGTTCACATGAAACCATTTGCCGATGAGCAGCACTTCGCACGGGATCGTCGGGACATATTCCCACGGAAACAAACCGATGAGCGCGAGATACAGTTTGGAAAACGTGTTCATGCGCGGCACACCGCCGAAGTGCAACGCGACTTCACGCGCCTTCAACATTCGCGGGTCAGTGACGGGAACGCCCGCGAGCTTGAGCGCGAGGTAGGCCTTGATGGTGGCGTTCACTTCCGACGGGCCGCCGAGATAAATATTCCAGCCGCCATCCGGCAGTTGCATCGAGAAGATGTGGTTGACGGCTTTGCGCTGCCATTCCTTGTCCACGCTGCCGTCCCAGTGATGAAACACCACGAGGTCGGAGATGAGCGTGGAATCCACCATGAGTTCGCCGACCCAGAAGCCATCGGGTTTCTGGTAGTCCAAAAGGAAATTCTGCGACCGCGTGAGGGCGGCCTGGGCAGCGGCGGAGAAATTGTTTTTAGTCCGGGCAGTCGTGGCAGAAGGCGACGGTTGCGTCCGGGAATCACTTGTGGTCAACACGCTGATAATTTTGCGGTTTGGTGAAAATGGAGTAAAGAAATTTAGTCGCCACGAAAACAAAACACCGCTTGCCGAGACTGCCGAACGGTGTTTTCCTTGGGCGCGTGAGCCGGCCTTACCAAGAAATTCTCGATGGCGGAACGCTGGTGCGTTCCGCGCCGGGCGAGCGGCATGAAACCATCTGCGCGCGGTTGCATCGCGAGATGGCGGTGAGCGTGAACGGTCTCGCCGCGACGCAACTGCTGCCGCCGCGTTCGCAGGTGCAGCTTGCCCGCACGACGATGCTTTGCCCGGATCTTTCGCTGGTGACGACGGCGACCGGGAAACTTTTTCTCGCCGTCGAAATCATTAGCCGTGACGATCATCACGCCGATACGGTAGTGAAAAAGGAAATCTACGAGCAACTGCGCGTGCCGCGCCTGTGGATGGTGGATCCGCGCTACGACAACGTGGAGGTGTATCACGCGTTTGAATTCGGCCTGCGGCTGCAAACGATTCTGGCGGGCAGCGAACTGTTGCAGGAGAAGTTGGTGCCGCAGTTCAAGCTGACGATTGCGGATCTGTTTGCGCCGTAGGTTTTGATCTGGCTCCTTCGCTCCTTGGAGGGGAGAAGGATTAAGGATGAGGGGTGGAATAACTGCCAAAGGATTCAGAAAAATATTATCGTGTTTTGTATTTCGTCACCCCTCACCCAGGCCCTCTCCCCTCCGAGGGTAGAGGGAGAAAACGGGTGCGGTTGAACGCCACGCATTCGTCATACTTCACGCCCCTCCCGCCGAAGATGTCCAGAGCGGAGCCGATGGTCAGATCAATTTTCCCGCCGCCAAGTTTCGTGACCGCTTCCAAATCGGCGAGCGAGTTCGCACCGCCGGCGTAGGTCGTGGGAAGGGGCGTGAACTGGCCGAGCATGGAAACCAATTCGCGATCAATGCCACGACACAAGCCTTCCACATCCACGGCGTGAATTAAAAACTCCGCGCAGTAAGCGGAAAACTTTTCGAGCGTCGCCGCGTTCACTTCCAGTTCGGTAAATTTCTGCCAGCGGTCAGTGACGACGAAGTAGCGTCCAATGTCCGAAGTCTTTTGTCCAAAGTCATCCGGCGCAGTTTGGTTGCTTTGGACTTTAGACTTTGGACTTTGGGCTATTTTCCGGCAGCTCAAGTCGAGGATGAGTTTTTCTTTGCCGATAGTTTTGACGAGTTCATCGAGGCGCGCCCAGTCCACGCGGCCTTCGCGAAAAACCCAGCTCGTGACGATGACGTGCGACGCACCGGCGTCCAACCAATCGCGGGCGTTGGCGGCGTTGATGCCGCCG
>JANOBC010000052.1:0-5271 GCA_031411455.1 Limisphaerales bacterium | reverse complement strand
GTTACACGGTCATTCCCGATGTGCCTGAAGGCGTTTTTTCCCAGTTCGTAATTGTCGGCTGGTCGTCAAGTATCGGCACGACGGTCGGTGCATTGCAAACTTGGTTGAATAGCGGTAGTCCCAGCCTTGGCTGGATCGGGCAGTCGTCGGTCAGTGGCCCCAGACAAGTAGGTGGCAATGTCATTCCGATTCCACCTCCGCAAATTTTCGGGACGGGAACGGACTTGATTCCAGCATTTACTTTGGGCGTCGTCGGCGGAATGAATTCGTCGCCGTATTTCTTTTCCCAGCCCGCGAGTCAGACGGTGGTTGCTGGCAACAACGCCACTTTTTCCTGCAATGTTTCTGGCGCCCCATCACCGACCTATCAATGGCGCTTCAATGGCACGAACATTTTCGGCGCAAACAACAGCAGCTTTACGGTCACAAACGCGCAGCCGACGGACGCTGGCAATTACTCCGTGCTGGTCGCAAATTTTTTAGGCTCGCTGGCAAGCACCGATGCCGTGCTAACGGTTCAAGGCAACAGCATTCAGCCGACTATTTTGGGGCAGCCCGCCAACCTGGCCGTGTCTGCGGGTAATAACGCCAGCTTCACGGTTTCAGCGGGCGGCACCGCGCCGCTGGCTTACCAGTGGAGCGTGAACGGCACAAACCTGGCCAATGCCACGAATGCCACGCTCACGTTGAACAATGTGCAGCCAACCAGCGCGGGAAATTATTCCGTGAGCATCACAAATCCCTTCGGCGCAACCAATGCCTCCGCCGTTCTGACCGTGCAAACTTTTCCGCCATTGATCACCGCGCAGCCGCAGAATATTTCTGTGCCGGCTGGCAGCAGTGCCACTTTCAACGTCACCGCCACCGGCACAGCGACGTTGAATTACCAGTGGACGTTGAATGGAACAAATTTGTCCGGCACTACCAACGCCAACCTGATCATTGCCAGCGCGCAAGCCGGTAATGCCGGAACTTATGCCGTCACGGTGTCCAACGCTTATGGCTCAACCAACAGCGCCAACGTCTCGCTGACCGTCACGCCGCTTTTGAATTACGGCTATGTGATCCTCACGAGCGGTGCAAATTCCGCTACCAAAATGTTCACCAACTCCGTCATCGGGGGCGCACCCACGGGGCTGACTTCGAGCAATGGAATTCTTTTCCGCTACGCGCTCTTCGCTTCGACCAATGCGACGGATATTAACGGCGGAACGAATGCCATCGTTGGTGCGGCCAGTGTCAATTACGCTTTCAACGACCTTGGTTGGACGCTTGGAGCCTACGGCACAAACACCCTTATTCCTGGGCGCATGCGCAGCGCCCAGGCCAATGCCTCTGGCTTCACTCCGATTCCTATTTCCGGGAGCGCCGGGGCGATGGCTAGGTTTGTTTTGATCGGCTGGTCCGCCAGCATCGGCACAAATATTTCCGCCGTGCAGACTTGGTTTAACAATGGCAATCCCGTCGCCGATGGCTGGATCGGTCAGTCGGCGGTTAGTGGAGCGATGCTGATGGGCGATGGTGGTTCATTGCCGCCGACGGTTTTATTTGGTTCCGGGGCGCAGCAGTTGCGCGGCCTTACGCTTGGGCTAGCTTCACCCAATCCGGCGGCGAATTATCCGCCGCCCGCCGTGCCGCCGCCGATGTTGAGCAGCAAAGTGGCGGGACCTCTTCTGAAATTATCGTGGCCGGTCGCCTACAGCTCCTACGGCTTGCAATCCTGCAGCCAGCCCGTCGGCACTTGGGAGGACGTGGCGGGAAGTCCAGTCTCCGATGGCACCAATTGGACGGTTACGCTTTTGTTGGTGACGCAGCAACCTTACTACCGCCTCATTGTCTTGCAGTGATTTGAAGTCGCTTACTGCTCGCTCACCAGCGGCGAGAATTGCCGCGTCTCCGGGTCGTAGGCGAAGAGTTCCGCCGTGGCAATCTTGAAGAACCAGCCGTGTAATCGCAGTGAACCGTCCATCAAACGGTTTTGCACACAGGCGTAGCTGTGCAGGTTGTCGAGGCCGAACAAAACATTTTCCTCGGCGGCAGCGTCTTGGCGGGCGTCGGCCTCGGTGAGATGCGCGTATTCGGTTTTCAACGTGTCCAGCACGGGCGACGCGAGTTTGAGCCAGTCGCGCAAGTGGGGCGTGGAACTGCCCACGGGCGCAGCGCCCAGCAACGCGGCAATCGCGCCGCATTGCGAATGGCCGCAGATGACGATGTCGCTGACGCGCAAGTTTTCCACGGCAAACTCGATGGCGGCGGCGGTGGAGTTTGTGTCGCCCATCACGCTCGAAGGCGGGACGATGTTGCCGACGTTTTTCACGACGAACAGATCGCCCGGTTTGCTCTGCGTGATGAGTTCCGCCAGCACGCGCGAATCCGAGCAGGTGATGAAGAGCGTGTGTGGGTTCTGGCCTTCCTGCGAAAGCTTGCGGAACAGTTTGCGGTAATTACCGAACTGGTCGCTGCGGAACTTGTGGACGCCTTCGATGAGCCGTTGCATGAAAAATTATTGCGCGAGCGTTTTGTTTTTCGCGCGGGATTCTTCCATCAGCTTCACTTTGAATTTTTTGAATTCCTCCTGCAAGCGCGGATCCGCCGTGGCGAGGATTTGCGCGGCGAGAATGCCGGCGTTGCGACCGCCGTTGATGGCGACCGTGGCGACCGGCACGCCGGGCGGCATCTGCACCATCGAGAGCAGCGAGTCGAGGCCATCGGTGGATTTGCCGAGAATTGGCACACCGATGACGGGCAACGTGGTGAATGCCGCCGTGACGCCGGCCAGATGCGCCGCGCCGCCTGCGCCGCAGATGAAAACTTTGATGCCGCGCGCCGGGGCGCTGGAGACATATTCTTCGAGACCGTGCGGGTCGCGATGGGCGGAGATGACCTTGGCTTCGCTCGCGACGCCGAAGTCTTTGAGGGCTTCAGCGGCAGTTTTCATCGTGGGCCAGTCCGAATCGCTGCCCATCAGAATGCCGACTTGTGGAGAATTTTCTTTGCTCATGGTTTGGTAAAAAGTTCGCGCCGGTTTTGGCGCGCGGAGAAATTATCAATTGGCCGTCCGCGCCGCAACTCTGGGAAACGGCGGGTAGTGGTCTATTTTGAAAATGTCGCGCGACCCGCCTTTTGAAATGATACTACGAACCAAACAAATGTGCTGTGGCTCACAGAGCTGCGCTCCACCCAGCTACATCGGCATGGCCGACAAATCCGTCACGCTTTGCCACTGCTCCATGCCTTCGCTCCAGTAAGAAAAATCTGGCGCAATCTCACCGGAGCGCAGCCTCGCCTGCACTTGCGACAAAGTGAACGGCCCGGTTTGCGCCGCGCCGTCGTGTAGAAAAATTGTCGGCACTTCATACGTTGTGGTGACGGGCTGAAATTGCGGCGCGGTTCCGGCGAGCGCTTTCACGGGATCGAAGAGAAGTTCGGGCGCGGCCGCCGTTTCGTCGGGGCGCGTTTTCCCCAGCCATTTGTAAGCTGCGATGAGCGTCAGTCCGCCGAGCAAGCCGCCGACGTGCGCGCCGAACGCCACGCCGCCGCCGTGGCCGTTCGGGTGAAACATTTCCCACAGCCCGAAGGCAAGGTCTTTCAAAAACCAGAACGTGATGGCCACCCACGCTGGAATTTCAAAACTACCGGCGCGAACGTAAATCAAAAGCCAGAGAAAATATTTGAATTCAATCTCCGCACCCGCCCGCAGCAGCAGATACATTCCTAGGCAACCGCTGATGGCACCGGACGCGCCGCCCATCGGAATTTCAGAGCGAAAATGTTCGGGCGTCATGGCGATATAAATCAGCCCCGCCGCCAGACCGCCGAGCAGATAAAAAATCGTGAAGCGCTTCCGTCCAATCATGTCCTCCACGCACGCGCCGAAGAGGAACAGGAAAATCATGTTGCCCAGCAGATGAAAAAATCCGGCGTGAACGAACATCGAAGTCAGGTATGTCCACACGAATGATTGCGCAGGAACGAGCCAGAGGTGCGCCATGATCCAGTCCTGCGAATCGCCATGCGTGACGATTTCTAAAATCAGCGAGACGAGCCAGACGAACGTGTTGATGCCGATTAGGGTCAGGGTGACGACGGGATACCTTTCGGTCCGGTAATTCATGCCCGTTGGAATTGCGATGAACATGGTGCGGTAAGGCGCGCCAAGTCAAAGCCAACGCTGCGGGTGAGTCAAGCTCTGGTCGGCGGAGGTAGTGGTCTATTTTGAAAAATGTCGCGGGGAGGCCCCGAAGTTTGGGAATGAAAAAAACAGGGGTGGTTTAGGGACATGGCAGCCAAAACGGGCGGCGCGCCCCCCCGCTGCCTGCGGGCCCTGCCCGCGCCCCGCCTTTTGAAATGATTCACGACCTCGGCGGAACATCCGTTGCCTGCGATCGTGCCGTCGGGTAATGCAATGCGGGCTTTGTTTTAATCACCGCCGTGATAATCTCGGCGTGTTTAAAAAATCCAAACTCAAATGAACTACCGCACCCTTGGCCGCACCGGTTGGAAAATTTCTGAAATCAGTTTTGGCGCCTGGGCCATCGGCGGTTCCTGGGGCGACGTGAGCGACCGCGAATCGCTCGCCGCCCTGCACGCCGCGCTGGATGGCGGCGTGAATTTCTTCGACACTGCCGATGTCTATGGCGATGGCCGCAGCGAACGCCTGCTCGCCAAACTGAAAAAGGAGCGGAAGGAAAAATTCTTCATCGCCACCAAAGCCGGACGTCGCCTGCCGGTGCAAACGGTTGAAGGCTACAACAAAAAAAATCTTCACGCGTGGGTCAACCGCAGCCTGAAAAATCTCAACACCGAAACGATTGATCTGCTCCAGCTTCATTGCCCGCACCCGGAAGTGTTTTATCGCCCGGAAGTGTTCGGCATCCTCGACGACCTGGTCAAGGCTGGCAAGCTGCGCCACTACGGCGTCAGCGTGGAAAAAGTGGAGGAGGCGCTCAAGGCGATTGAATTTCCGAATGTCCAAACGGTGCAAATCATCTTTAACATTTTCCGCCAACGTCCGGCGGAATTATTTTTCGCGGAAGCGCAGCGGTGCAAAGTCGGCATCCTCGCCCGCGTGCCGCTCGCCTCGGGAATGTTGTCCGGCAAAATTTCCGCCGCCAGCAAGTTTGCGAAGGATGACCATCGCAGTTTCAATCGCCACGGCGAAGCGTTTGATCGCGGCGAAACTTTTGCCGGGGTGGATTTTGATGTGGCGCTCGCGACGACCGCGAAGTTGAAAAAATTTGTTCCACCCGGCGCGTCGCTCGCGCAACTGGC
>JANOBC010000051.1:0-2418 GCA_031411455.1 Limisphaerales bacterium | reverse complement strand
GCCGCTTAAGCCAAAGGTTCAGGCGGCTCACGAGGACGCTCGCCCCACCAAGCCAGACCATTCCAAAAATCAGCAGTCCGTATTGGCTCAATCACCCGGCGGGCGGAGCGGCCACGAGGCCGTCCACGAGTTGAATCACGCGCTCGGCGTGGGCGGCGACTTTTTCATCGTGCGTGGCGATGATCAGGGTCATGTTTTTTTCAGTGCGCAAACTTTTCAGCAGTTCGATGATTTCGCTGCCGGTCTTGGAATCGAGATTGCCGGTCGGTTCGTCGGCGAGGAGCAATTCGGGTTCGTTGATGAGCGCGCGGGCGATGGCCACGCGCTGCTGTTCGCCGCCGGAAAGTTCGGACGGCTTGTGGTCGGTGCGTTCCGACAAACCGACGCGACGCAGCAATTCCCGTCCGCGTTTCTCGGCGTCACCGGCGGCGGTGCGAGCGATGCGCGCGGTGAGGCAGACGTTTTCGAGCGCGGTGAGTTCCGGCAACAGATGATACGCTTGAAAAACAAAGCCGACGCTGCGGTTGCGGAAATTCGTCAGCTTGCTTTCGGAAAAGCCGGAAAGTTTTTCGCCGCGAAAAATAATTTCACCCGCGTTCGGTGTGTCGAGTCCGCCGATCAAATGCAGCAACGTGCTTTTGCCCGTGCCGGACGCGCCGCGCAACGCCACGAAGCCGCCGCGCGCAATTTCCACATCCACGCCGCGCAGCACGTCGAGCGTGCGGCTGCCGATGGCGTAGGATTTTTTCAGGCCGGTGGCGGACAGAAGAATTTCACTCATAACGCAGCGCCTCCACCGGTTTCAATTTTCCCGCGCGCCACGCCGGCAACAGTCCGCCGAGGAGGCAGATGACAAACGAGCTGATGCAGATGATGGCGACGTCGTGCGGCATGATGAGCGCGGGTAGATCGGGAAAGCCATAGACGGACGCGGGAAAAATTTCCATCCCGGTCGTGTGGCGCAGAACGTGGAGGAAGCCATTACGGTAATGCACGGCCAACATTCCAAGCCCAAATCCCGAGGTGACGCCGATGACGCCGATGATGCCGCTTTGAAAAAGAAAAATTCCTGAAATCTGCAGCCGACTCGCGCCGAGGGCCTTCAACATTCCGATCTCGCGCGTCTTCTGGATGACGAAAGTTATTTGCGCGTTCAAGATGCACAGCGCGGCGACGAGCACGATGAAGAAGAGCAGGTAGAACATCACGTTCTTCTCGACGGCGAGCGCGGAGAGGATGGTGGAGTTTTGTTCCATCCACGTCACGGCGTAGTAATCTATGCCCAGAGATTTTTCCAGTTCGCGTTTTACGATGCCGGCGTGGTCAGGGTTGTCCACCATCACGAGCAGGCCGTGAGCGGAATCGTTCAGGTCATACATTTCCTGCGCGTTGTCGAGCGAGGTGATGACGACGTGCGCGTCGAAATCGTTGTAGCCCATCTGAAAAATTCCGCGAATCTCGTAGTCGGCGGGCAGGGGAATCGTGATGTCATCACCCTTTTTTTTCTGTTCCAGCACGGCGCGGATTTTTTCAAAGTCGCCGACGGAATAGACGGAAAGATGATCGCCGAGCCGCAGCCCCATGTTGCGCGCGAAATCCGTGCCCACCACCATGCCATGACCGCTCAAGTCGAATTCGCCGAAGATGACCTTGTTGGGAAGCTCGCTGACTTTTTTCTCGTGCAACGGATCCACGCCGCGCAAGACCGGCGTGTCAGTCATGGCGCGGGTGTTCGTGTCGCCCTGCGTCCGCACCAGCACCGGACCCATGACGAATGGGGTGACGCCGCGCACGCTTTTATTTTTCGCGACGAGGTCGGCCACGGCGGAATAATTTTTCATCGGGCCAAACTGCTGCAGGACGGTGATGTGGGAGTTGAAGCCGAGAATTTTTTCGCGCAAGTCATGGTCGAACCCGCTCATCACGCTGATGACGATGATCAAAACGGCCACGCCCAACGCCACGCCGACGATGGAGATGAGGGTGATGATGGAAACAAACGTCCGTTTGGGCCGCAGGTAACGCAGCGCCAGCACGAGTTCAAACGGCAATTTCGACATGGGCGCACAGGCTAGAGGCGCGGCGGCGCGGTGTCAATTTTTGGCGGGACCGAACGACGCGGCTGGCCGTGGTCTAAAAATTCACCGCCACATTCACCGCTGTGACGAGGGCATTCACGCGAATGGTCAGTTCAAAATCGGACGGCGCTTCGAGCGTGTAGCCTTGCCGGGACTTTTGCACGATGAGCCAGACGGCCTCCGGCCACGCGGGCCGTTCTGACGGCGCGATGTTCGGGCGGATGACGCCGCCTTGCGCCGCGCGGCCTTCGATAACTTCGGCGGTATCAACCGGGCAAACTTTTTTTACGGCTTCAATCATTTTCTCCGCGAGTGAAATGTTGCCGTCGGGATTTTGTTC
>JANOBC010000050.1:0-5818 GCA_031411455.1 Limisphaerales bacterium | reverse complement strand
CCGCGAACGTAAGGTGGCAGCGGCTCGCGCGGATGCTCGCCCCACCAGCCTTGAAACTTATCCGGCCATTTTGAACATCCACCCGTCATTCCTGTCCATAATTCCAGCATGAAAATGACCCGCACTTTTATCGGCCTCTCTTCCGCCGTGATCCTTCTGACGACGGCCATCGCCACCGTGCATTACGTCGCGTCGGCCAAGGAAACTGCCGCCGCCGTCCACGTGGACCACCAGCCCGTCAATCGCGAACCCGGCAGCGGCAACAGCTTTGCGTCCGTCGTCAAAAAAGTTTCGCCCGGCGTGGTGAACATTTATTCCTCGCGCACCGTCAAGCAACGGTATCTCCGCACGCCGCAGCGGAACGATCCTTTCTTCCGCCAGTTTGAAAAAGACCGACGCGAAAACTGGCTCGGCTCCGGCGTCATCGTCACGGCGGATGGCTACATCCTCACTGCCAACCACGTCGTCGAAGGCGCGGATGAAATCAAAGTGGGCATCTCCACGAACAAGACGGAATACTCCGCGAAAATCATCGGCACCGATCCCGCCACGGACATCGCCGTTTTGAAAATTGACGCGAAAGATTTGCCCGCCGTCACGCTTGGCGATAGCGACCAGGTGGAAGTTGGGGACGTCGTCCTCGCCATCGGCAACCCCTTTGGCATCGGCCAGACCGTCACGCGCGGCATCGTCAGTGCGCTCGGCCGCACCATCCCGAATTTGGATGATGAAAATCGCAGCCCCCTCAAGCACTACCAAGATTTTATCCAGACCGACGCCGCGATCAACCAAGGCAATTCCGGTGGCGCGCTTATCGATGCGGCCGGTCGCCTCATCGGCATCAACGACGCCCTCGTCAGCCCCAGCGGAACCAGCGCCGGCATTGGGTTCGCCGTGCCGGTCAACCTCGCGCGCAGCGTCCTGGAAGGACTCCTCTCCAGCGGCCGCGTGGCGCGTGGCTTCCTGGGCATTGACCTGCAAGACGTGGACGCCGGCCTCGCGAAAAGCTTTGGCCTGCCGAATTTCAGCGGCGCGATTGTCACCTATGTTGGCGAGGAAACGCCCGCCGCCAAAGCCGGGCTGCAAGCTGGCGACGTCATCATTGCCATCAACGACAAGGAAATTTCCAGCGCCGATAATTTGCGCGTGACCATTTCCCAGCTTCGTCCCGGCACGGAAGCGAAAGTAAAAGCCATCCGCAATCGCGCGGAAAAAACTTTCACCGCCACGCTCGGAGAAAATCCACACTTAAAAAATCTGCCCGGCAAGCCAAATTATCCCAGCCATCTCGCGCCGGAAATGCCCATGGCCGACGCGCTCGACGGGGTGCAAGTGGCGACGCTCGACGGCGAATTTCGTCAGCAGTTGCGTCCGCCGGCGGCACTCGTTGGCGCCGTCGTGACCGACGTGGACAACGGTTCCAATTCCGCCCTGGCCGGGTTGCGCCCGGGCGATGTCATCATGGAAATCAATCAGCAATCCGTGGCCGATGCTGAAGACGCCGTGCGTCTCGGCAAGGCGGCCCGGGGCGAAACCATCCTCATCAAAGTCTGGCGTCCCGGCGGCGACGCCGGCCTCACCCGCTATGTCAGCGTGAACAACGCCCGCCCGGCAAAGTGATTTTTATCCGCAGCGTGATCTGAAATGATGCGCGAAACATTTCTACCGAGGCCGCGTCCCGTGCGGCCAGCCGATTGCGGGGAAAAGATGTCAGGAGAAAAATTCCCCCCAACCCCCCGGGCGCAGACCAGGGTAAAGTCAATTAATCTCCCGCCAGGAAAATGCCCAGATACAAAGCGTCCGGCTGGCGGTTTTCAAAAATCATTCGGCAGTTCTATGATGAAGCGGGGGCTTGGATTCAGCGCCGGAAAACGACAGACTCCTGCCTCGCCGCATGGAACGCATTGTTGCCACCTACTACATCGAGACGCCGCTCGCCGTCGAGCGCGCCGCCGCCATGCTGGCGGGCGAACAGTCGTCGGGAACCTTCGTCGCGGTGCCGGGCGAGACCGAGGAGTTGAAACAACGTTTCGCCGCGCGCGTGGAAAAAATCACGTTGCTCGAAGTTGTTCCGACACCAAGCATTCCCGGTGGCCGCCACGCTAGTGGCAAATTTCAGCGCGCGGAAGTCGTCGTCAGTTGGTCGCTGGAAAACATGGGCTACAACCTGCCCACGCTCGTCTCCACGATTCAGGGAAATCTTTACGAGATCACCGCGTTCACCGGACTGAAGCTGATGGACGTGGAATTGCCGCCGTCCTTCGCCAAACATTTTCGCGGGCCAAGGTTTGGGGTCGCAGGTTGCCGCTCGCTGACGAAGGTCGAAGACCGTCCACTCATCGGCACCATCATCAAGCCGAGCATCGGCATGACGCCGGCACAAACGGCGGAGCTAGTAAAAGTTTTAGCCGAGGCGGGAATTGATTTCATTAAGGACGACGAACTCATGGCGAATCCGCCGCACTCGCCGTTCGACGAACGCGTGGACGCCATCATGCGCGTCCTCAATGCCCACGCCGACCGCACCGGCAAGCAGGTGATGTATGCCTTCAACATCAGCGACGAACTCGACGCGATGCAGCGGCATTACGAGAAAATTATTTCCGCTGGCGGCACGAGCGCGATGATTTCGGTCAACAGCGTCGGCTTGAGCGCGGTGAAAAAAATCTGCGACCACGGCGCGTTGGCAATTCATGGTCATCGCAACGGCTGGGGAATGTTGAATCGTCATCCGCTGCTCGGCATCGAATTTCCCGCGTATCAAAAACTCTGGCGGCTCGCCGGTGTGGACCAGCTTCACGTCAACGGCATCGCGAACAAATTTTGGGAGAGCGATGATTCCGTGGTGCGTTCGATTGAGGCGTGTGCGAAGCCGCTGTTTAGTGGCCCAGGCATCTTGCCTGTGTGTTCCGCGCCCAAGCCCTTTTCCGAAACTCACAGACAAGATGCCTGGGCCACTACTTGCGGCGCTCCAATTCTGCCCGTCGTTTCCTCCGGCCAATGGGGCGGCCAGGCCTGCGAAACGTTTCGGCGCACCAAAACAGTTGACCTGCTTTACATGGCCGGCGGCGGCATCATGGCGCATCCCGACGGCCCGGCAGCGGGCGTTCGTTCCTTGCAAAAATGGTGGGAGGCAGCCGTCGAAGGGTTGACGATGGAACAAGCGGCGGCGAAATATCCTGAACTGAAAAAGTCCGTCGAAAAATTCGGCAAAGCAAAATGAACCACGGAGACACAGAGGCACAGAGGCAGAAGCTGAATCAATTGAGCCAGCAGGCGATTGGTCTATGCATTGAGGTGCATCGTGTGCTTGGGCCGGGCTTGCTGGAGTCGGCTTATGAAGCGGCCCTTGCCTATGAATTGTCTCAAGCCGCAATCCCGTTCAAAAAACAAGTGGATCTTCCGCTCGACTACAAGGGCGTAAAACTCGACTGCGGTTATCGATTGGATTTCATCATCGCCGGAGAGTTGATTGTAGAACTTAAAGCAGTTCAGGAACTCTTGCCCGTGCATAAGGCGCAACTTTTGACCTACCTTAAGTTGAACCAAAAATCTCTGGGTCTGCTGATTAATTTCAACGTCTCATTGCTCAAAGACGGCGTCCAGCGAGTTGTCCTAGGCGAAACATTCAAATGAGCTACCCCATTCCATCTCTGTGCCTCAGTGTCTCTGTGGTTCAAATTCCCGCCACATGAGCAAATTGCTGCTCACATTTTACGGCGACGACTTCACCGGCTCGACCGATGCGCTGGAACAGCTCACGCTGGGGGGCCTCCACACCGCGCTCTTCATCGCGCCGCCGACACCCGCGCAGTTGAAAAAATTTCCCGGCTTGCAAGCCATCGGCGTCGCCGGTAAAACACGCTCGCTCGCACCGGACGCGATGGAGCGTGAACTCAAGCCCGCGTTGCTCGCGCTGAAAAAACTTGGCGCGCGGCACGTTCACTACAAAGTTTGCTCTACGTTTGATTCATCGCCAACCATCGGCAGCATCGGGCGCGTGATGGAGGTGGCGGTGAAAATTTTTCCGGCAGAATTTATTCCACTGCTCGTCGCCGCGCCCGCGCTCGGACGCTACACGATTTTTGGCCAGCACTTCGCGCGCTACGGCATCGGCAGCCACGGCGCGATTCACCGGCTCGACCGCCATCCGTCCATCAGCCAGCACCCGGTCACGCCGATGACGGAAGCCGATTTGCGGAAACATCTGGCGCGGCAGACAAAAAAGAAAATCGCGCTGTTCGACATTTTGCAACTCGCGTTGCCGGAAAAAAATTCCCGCGCCGCGCTGCAAAAAATGCTCGCGGAAAAACCGGATGTGATTTTGTTTGATGCGCTCACGGCGGAACATCTCGCGCGCATTGGCGGATTGCTGGAACATTTTGCCAGCCCAAAGCGCCCGCTGTTTTCCATCGGCTCGTCAGGAATTGAAGCCGCACTGGCGGCAAAACTTAATTCTCGTAGCAGCCGACGTGAGTCGGCTCATTCTAATTCCCTGAACAGTTTGAGCGGACTCACGGCCGCTGCTACCAACATTTTAGTTGGCTCTGGCAGTTGCTCGCCGGTGACGAGCGGGCAGATCGCGTGGGCATTGAAAAATGGTTTTGTCGAAGTGCCGCTGGCGGCATCGGCGCTGGCCGGGAAAAAATCTGAAGCGGAAATTAAACGCGCGACCGGCGCCACCGCTAAATTGTTGCGCGCTGGCCGCAGCGTCATTGTGCACACGACAAAAAATGGTTCAGACGAACCCATCGCCGCAAAATTAAAAAATCAAACCGCCAAAATTCTTGGCGCGGCGCTTGGCAAAATTCTGCGTGGCGCACTGGCACAAAGTTCCGTCCGCCGCATCTGCATCGCGGGTGGAGACACTGCGAGCTACGCCGCGCGGGCGCTGGGCATCGAGGCGCTGGAGATGATTTCCCCGCTCACGCCGGGTGCGCCGCTGTGCCGCGCGTTCGCGCCGGGTTCACCAGCGGACGGATGCGAAATTGTTTTCAAGGGCGGACAGGTGGGCGCGGAGAACTATTTTGAAATCGTGAGGCGCGGCAAACCTTGAGGCTTTGATTCGTCCTCGTTCTCGTCCTCCTCCTCGTAATCGGTTTTGATTTTCGAGGACGAGGACGAGCAGGAGGACGAGGACGAATTGATTATGAAACGCAAAAAACTCGGATTGGTTCACACGTCGGCCACGCTCGTGCCAGTGTTCGCGGCGCTCTGCAAAGAGAAATTGCCGAACGTGGAAGTCTTCAACATCGCGGACGACTCGCTGGTGAAAAGCATCCGCGAAGCCGGTTCGCTCACGGCGACGATTGCGCGGCGCGTGGCGAACTATCTGGAATCTGCCGAGTCGGCGGGCGCAGATTACATCATGGTCACCTGCTCATCCATCGGCCCGGCGGTGGAGGCGGGCGCGAAACTCATTGGCGTGCCGGTGCTGCGCGTGGATCAGCCGATGGCCGACCGCGCGGTGGCGACCGGCCAACGCATTGGTGTCATAGCGACGCTGGCAACGACCTTGGAGCCGACGGCGGATTTGATTTCGCGCCGCGCCGCTCTGGCCGGAAAGAAAATTGAACTCACCGCAAAACTTTGTGACGGCGCGTTTGAGGCGTTGATGAGCGGCGATGCGGCGACGCACGATGCAAAAGTCGCGGCGGCATTGAAAGAGTTGTCACAACAAGTGGATGTCATCGTGCTGGCGCAGGCTTCCATGGCGCGCGTGGTGGATTCGCTCGCACCCGAAGACAAGCGTGTGCCGATTCTGGCGAGTCCGGCAATCGCGGTGGATTATCTGGCGACGGTTTTGTGAAATGCGTTT
>JANOBC010000049.1:0-8803 GCA_031411455.1 Limisphaerales bacterium | reverse complement strand
TTGCGGCCCCATTCGGCGAGCGCGAAATCGCGGACGATGTAATCTTTGTCGGCGGGAGTTTGCGCGGCGAAGTTGGCGAGATTGGGCAGCGCGGCGCTGACTTCAGCGAGGACGGCGGTTATTTTTGATTTGGAAGCTTTGGACATATTTTAATTATTGAAAATTGGTTGAAGCGAAAAACCGTTGCAGCGATTCACACTGCAACGGTTCACGCAATTGATTAGATGGCTTTCAGCAACGCCTCAATCTTGTTCGTCGCTTCCCAAGTCAGATCCTTGTCGTTCTTGCCGAAGTGACCGTAGTTCGTGGTCTTGCTGTAAATCGGGCGGCGCAAGTTGAGCTGGTCAATGATGTCGGACGGCTGGAAGCTGAACACCTTGTTGACGGCCTTGATGATCTTCGCGTCGGCAACCGTGCCGGTGCCGAACGTGTCCACGTGAACACTGACCGGGTCAGGATAACCGATGGCGTAGGCGAACTGGATTTCGCATTTTGAAGCGAGCTTTGCCGCGACAATATTTTTCGCAACCCAGCGGCCCATGTAGGCGGCGCTGCGATCCACCTTCGTCGGATCTTTGCCAGAAAATGCGCCGCCGCCGTGACGACCCATGCCGCCGTAGCTGTCCACGATGATCTTGCGGCCGGTCAAGCCGGTGTCGCCCTGCGGTCCGCCGATGACGAAACGGCCGGTCGGATTGATGAGGAACTCGGTCTGCTTGGTCAACATACGAGCGGGCAGAACTTTCTTGATGACGTTCTCGATGCAGAATTTTTCAATCTCGGCGTGTTCGACATCCGCTGCGTGCTGCGTAGAGATGACGACGTTGGAAATGGAAACTGGCTTGCCGTTTTCATAAACGACGGAGACTTGCGACTTCGCATCGGGGCGCAACCACGGCACTTTGCCGCTCTTACGGATCTTCGTCAGTTCGCGACCGAGACGATGCGCGAACATGATCGGCGCGGGCATGAGTTCGGGCGTTTCGTTGCTCGCATAACCGAACATCAAACCCTGATCGCCAGCACCTTGCTTCGCGGTCTTCTTGCCTTTGGCTTTTTTCGCGTCAACTCCTTGCGCGATGTCGGGGGACTGCTGCGTCACGATGACGTTGACGAAAACTTTGTCCGCGTGAAATACATCGTCGTCGTTGACGTAGCCAATTTCGCGGATGGCCTTGCGGGCGAGCGCGACGAAATCCAATTTTGCCTTCGTGGTGATCTCGCCGCCGATGATGGCGATGTTGGACTTCACGTAGGTTTCACAGGCGACACGGGAAAACTTGTCCTGCGCGAGGCAGGCGTCGAGGACAGCGTCGGAAATAGTATCGGCAACTTTGTCGGGATGGCCCTCGCCGACGGACTCGGAAGAAAAGATGTAACGGCTCATAATTTTTTGCAGCAATGTTTCAGTTGTCGTCAACAACATATTGACGTATCAAGATGCGAAGATATATCTTTTCTCAAGCGCGTCAAACGGATTTCTGAAATACTTTTGGCGCGTCAAAATTAAAATGTCCTCCACTCTAAAATCTCTCCGTGCGCTCTCCGACCCGACTCGCCTCCGCATCGTCGCACTGCTGGAACGCGACGAACTTTCCGTGAATGAGCTTCAGGAAATCACGCGGCTCGGCCAGTCGCGCATCTCGACGCATCTCGGTTTGCTGGCGGACTGCGAACTCGTCACCGCGCGGCGCGACGGCAAACGCTCGTTCTACAAACTCAATGCTGACGCGGACAAAGTCGCGGGGGAATTCATCCAACTCGCTATTCGTGGCGCACACGAACTCGCAGAACATTCGCATGACCAGATTAATTTGAAGCGCGTCATCGCCCGCCGCAAAGAGCAGGCGCAGGTTTATTTCAACCAAGTCGCCGGGCGCTTCGACCGCGTCTATGGGCCGGGCCGTTCGTGGCAGGCGTTCGGACATTTGCTGCTGCGGATGTTGCCGAACATCACTGTCGCGGACTTGGGCGCGGGCGAAGGTTTGTTAAGCGAGCTGCTCGCGCGGCGCGCGAAAAAAGTCATCGCCGTGGATAACTCGGAAAAAATCGTCGCGTTCGGCGCGGCTAAAGCGAAAAAGAATCACCTCAAGAATTTGGAATTCCGCCTCGGCAATCTGCAAAACCCCCCGATTGACGCGGGCAGCGTTGACCTCGTGATCTTGAGCCAGGCGTTGCACCACGCGGAAATTCCGGCGGACGCGCTCGCCGCCGCGCACAAAATTTTGAAACCCGGCGGACAAATTTTGCTGCTCGATTTGTTGAAACATAATTTCGAGAAGGCCCACGAACTTTACGGCGACCGCTGGCTCGGTTTTGCGGAAAGCGATCTACACCGCTGGCTGGAGGCCGCCGGTTTCAAAAAAATTGAAATCAGCATCGTCGCCGCCGAGGAACAGCCGCCGCACTTCCAGACCATTCTTGCGGGCGGGGAGAAATAATTTTCCAATTTCAGCAGCGGGGTCGCCTAGTTCGATAAAAACAAAACCTCACCATGAAAAACAACCTCGCCATTTTTGAAGGCGACACCATCCGCCGTGTTTTTGATGAGGCGACCGAGACGTGGTGGTTTTCCGTCGTGGACATTGTCCGAGTGCTAACGCAGACAGATTATCAGGCCGCTAGAAAATATTGGAAAGTCCTCAAAGGCCGCTTAAATAAAGAGGGAAGTGAACTGGCAACAAAATGTTACCAGTTGAAAATGGCCGCCGATGACGGAAAGCTGCGCCTCACCGATGTCGCCACCGCCGAGACGTTGCTGCGCCTGATTCAGAGCGTTCCCAGTCCCAAGGCCGAACCCATCAAGCTCTGGCTGGCCAAAGTTGGCTACGAACGGATGCAGGAAATTGCCGACCCCGCCCGTGCACTCGCCCGCGCTCGCGAGACGTGGCAGCAACAAGGTCGCAGCCGCAAGTGGATCGAGCAGCGCATGACCGGGCAGGAAACGCGCAACAAACTCACCGACTACTGGGCTGGCCACGAAATTAAAAAGGGCGATGAATTTGCCATCCTTACCAACCTCATTCATCAGGAATGGACTGGCGTGAACGTTGCAGGTCACAAACAGATCAAAGGGCTAAAGACCGAAAACCTGCGCGATCACATGAGCGAGGCGGAATTGATTTTCACCGCGCTGGCTGAACTTTCCACCCGCCAGATTGCCGAGAGCGGCGAAGCCACCGGCATGGCTCAAAATAAAGTTGCCGCGAAAACCGGCGGACGCATCGCCAAAAAAGCGCGGCTGGAATTGGAGTCCAAAACCGGACGCAAGGTCGTCACGAGCGAAAACTATTTACCGCCAGCCTCGTCGCCAAAACAAATCCAATGACTTGATTGACTGGTGGACGCCGAGTAATTGCCGTCAAATTTTCAGGCAATTCTCGCGGGCGGAAAAAAATCTCACGCCAAGGCTGCGAAGGCTGCAAAGGAATTTCACCTTTGCGGCCTTCACGTTGTTGGGGTGAGAGTTTCAGCGTATCACCGGCCAGTTCGTCAGCGAAAATTCGGTTAGTTGATAATCGCTGCCCACGCGGTTGTTGGTGGAGAGCAGGTGCATCTGCCGGTTGATGGCGGAAATCTGGAACGCGTAGTTCGGCCCGCCGCCAGCGGAGGCGTTGTGCGAGGCGAGCACAAGCTGGTTGCCAATGAGGAGCATTTCCGGGTTGGAGGAATCACCGCCGCGAATGGTCACGTTCCAGTTGGTTCCCAGCCCGTCAGGAACGGCGACGCGGCTATTCCAAGTCACCGTGCCGGGGTAGGCGAACAGCATCGGCTGGCCGAAGAGATAAAATTCCTGGTTCATGCCGATGCCTTGGACGTAGTTCGTGGGCGTGGCGGGAAGATAATTCGTGAAGTTCGCGGGCAGCACCGGCAGAAAGCCGACGCTGGGCGGCAGATCGGCGTCTAAAATTCCCACGGAAGTATCGCTGCCGACATCCACGCGCTGCAAAACTTTCCGCCAATGCGTCACGTTATTCGTATCCAGAAAAACAATCGTGTAGCTCTCGCAGTGCATATGCGTGGAGCAGAGATAATGGCGCGGCGAAACCATCGTCGGCAAACCTTGTCCGCCGGGGAGGTTCGTGAAGCCAATGGGCGTGGCACCTAGACCTTGCACCTCGTGCAGCCAGAATGTTTGTGACCAGCTCGCTTGGGTGATGCGGTCGAGGCCAAGCGAATTCGGCGCGCGGAACGGGCGGAAATCCATCGCGACGGAGCTATGCGGGACGGCGTTGGTGGCGAGGTGATGGGCGAGCGTGCCGGGCGCGGTGGCGGGTGTATTCGCAAAAACTTTCAGCGCGACGAACAGGGCGATGATGAAAACGATCCGCATAAAATAATTTTGATGGCGTAAATTAACTGGCTTTAGTCCGCGTCAGCCGCTTCTCCGTGTCCTGATACGCGATGAGAAAATACACCAGCACGGCAACGATCACGAGCGTCAGTCCGCCCCAGAACAGCGGCCAGTGCGTGTGGTCGGATGGCGTGCAGGTGTTGAACCACCAGCCCGTGCCGAGATAGCCAAAGAGGTTGCCCACGCCGCCGTTCATTAGCGTCATCAACGCCTGCGCCCGCACCCGCCACGCGGAATCAATCTTCTGGTCGAGATAGATTTGCGCCGTGACAAAGACCAGCACGAACGATGCGCCGTGCAGCGCGATGCCAAAGAGGAGCGCGGTTTGATTATCCAACGCGCTCAACCCAAACCGCGCCACACCGAGCGCCAGGCCCGCGACAAAAATCCACTTCAACCGCCAGTGGTGCAGCAGCCATGCCAGGCCGAACATCGCAATGATTTCCGTGGTTTGCGCCAGGCTCATCCACGCGCTCGTGCGCTCAAAGCCGAGGTCGTGCAGATGCGTCGGCGCATACGGGTAAAACGCGCAGAGCGGGATGTTGAACAGCGCCGTGATGAAGAACACCACGCGCGTTTCTTTTTTCTTCAGGAGCGAAAGCGCGTCGAGGCCAAAGCGCTCACGCCACGAAAGATTTTCCGCCGAGGCGGGCATCTGCAAGGTCGGTAAAAAAAACGTGAAGCCGGAAACCAGCAGCCAGACCGCCGCGCCGAGATAGCCCGCATACGCCGACCGGTCGAACGCCAACGCACTGACGAGCAGCGAACCCGCCATCCAGCCGAAGGTGGCGAGCGAGCGGATGGGGCCGAATTCTTTTTTGGCATCCGCCAGCCGCGCAAGCACGATGGCGGTGGAGATGCTGAACATCGGCGCGTAGAACAGATAAAATAATTGGATGAGACCCAACACCAGCCAGCGGTTCAAACCAAATTGGAGCGCCGCACTGATCGCCGCCATCAGCAGCGCGGAAGTGAAGGAGAGCCAGCGCAGCACCTTCGCCGGCGGAACGTGCCGGTCCGCCATCGCGCCGAAGATGAGCGGAGAAATGAACGCCGCCGTGGCGAGCGCGGCAAAGGCGTAGGGCTTGATGTCATGCAACCCGTGCGCGTCGAGAATCGGGCCGAGCGGCACGAACCAGATGCCCATGCCCATCGCCTGGATGAAAAATAAAATCATCAGCTCGGCGTATTCGGCTTTGCGCAGCGTGGTCAGCATCGGCGGGAAGCATAGCGCAGCGCGGGGAAAATTAAAGACCGCAGCGGCAGCGGATAATGCCGACCGCGCTCCGAAATTTTCCGTAACGTCACTTGCCCGTGACGACGTCTGGTTTCATCATGAGAACTATGAAAAGGAAACTTTGCCTCCGTTTTGCCACCTGCGCGCTCGCCGGATTTTTTGCCGGAAGAATTTTTGCGGATCAATTTTCCACCACCACCGCCGCCGTTGGGCGGATGGGCGATTCAATCATCACGCCCGTCAACCAGCTCGTCACGCCTGCGGGCGCGCAGGTGACGCTACCCGGCATCAGGCCGCAGGCACTGGCGTTAAGTCCCGATGGGAAAATTCTCGCCACCGCCGGCATCACGCACGAACTCATCGCGGTGGATCCCGCGACGGCGACCATCACGCAGCACATTCCCCTGCCCGCCAGCCAGACGCTTGAAGCGGAACCGCTCGTGGCGGAAATTCTCAACCCGGATGAAAAGGCGCAGTTGAGTTACAACGGCCTGAAGTTTTCACCGGATGGAACGCGCATCTATTTTTCCGACATCAATGGCGACGTGAAAGTTTTCAACGTCGCGCGTGACCGGAAAATTTCCCCGCTCTATTCCATTCCGCTGCCCGCCATCAAGCAGGGCAAGCGCACGAATGACATTCCCGCTGGCCTCGCCGTGTCGGCGGATGGCAAAAAAATCTACGTCGCGGCAAATCTTTCCAACCGGCTCATTGAACTCGAAGCGGCGACGGGAAAAGTTTTGCGGCAATGGAATGTCGGCGTCGCGCCGCTGGACGTGGTGCTGGCGGGACATAAAATTTACGTCAGCAACTGGGGCGGACGTCAACCCGATGCGGGCAGCGTGACCGGCCCGGCGGGACTCGGCACGCGCGTGCGCGTGGATGCGCGCAGCATCGCCAGCGAAGGCTCGGTGACGGTGATTGATCTGGCCGAAGCAATTGTGGCTGGTGGGGCGAGCGTCCCCGCGAGCCGGGCGAACGGCTCATCCGTAGCCTCGCTCCACCACGAAATCGTCATCGGCCCCCACGCCTGCGCGCTGGCATTGTCGCCGAATGGAAAATTTCTCGTAGCCGCCAGCGCCGGCAGCGATATGTTGAGCATCATTGACACGCGCAGTGATGAGGTCATCGAGAGCATCAGTGCGCGCCAAAATCCCGGCGACCCGTTTGGCGCGCAGCCGGACGCTCTGACATTCGATGCGTCGGGGAAAATTCTCTACTGCGCCAACGCCTCGCAAAATGCCATCGCCGTTTTTCAATTCGCGCCGCGTGAAACCAAGTTACTTGGCCTGATTCCCACCGGCTGGTTTCCGAGCGGAATCGTGTTTGACGCGCGCAGCAAAAAACTTTGCGTGGCCAATATGAAAGGCATTCCCGCCAAAACTCAAAAAGCCAAAGGCGGCGCGGAAGGTTTCGGTTTCAACACCCACCAGCACAATGGCTCGCTCTCACTCATTCCCGTTCCCTCAAAGGCAGCACTCGCCGCGCATACCAAAAACGCACTGGCGAATTTGCGTTATCCGCTGCTCGCGCAGGCCAAGCTGCCGCCACGTCCTGACCGCGCTCCCGTGCCGGTGCCGGAACGCGCGGGCGAGCCGAGCGTGTTCAAGCACGTCATCTACCTCATCAAGGAAAACCGCACTTACGACCAGATTCTCGGCGACGTGCGGGAAGGCAACGGCGATGGCTCGCTCTGCAATTTTGGCGAACGCGTGACGCCCAACCAGCACCAGCTCGTCCGCGAATTCGCGCTGCTGGACAACACTTATTGCTCCGGCATCTTGAGCGCGGACGGCCACAACTGGGCGGACAGCGGCATCGCCACGGACTACGTCGAGCGCGGGTTTGCGGGCTGGGTGCGGAGTTATCCGAGCGGCGGCTTCGGTCTGAACGGGGCGGATGCGCTGGCCTATTCTCCGGCGGGATTCATCTGGGACAACGCGCTCGCGCACGGAAAAAGCGTCCATGATTTCGGCGAGTTCACCACGTCGAGCAAGAATTGGAAAAATCCGACGGTGAAAAGGAAAATTACTTTCACCGACACCTACAACGATTTCATCAGCGGCGCACACGCGATTGAATACGCCTGCGAACCGGATCTCGAACGGCTGCGACCATTCATCGAAAAAGATTGGGCAAGCTGGGACCTGGATGTGCCAGATGTTTTGCGCGCGGCGAAATTCATCCAGCGGCTCAAGGAATTTGAAAAAGCCGACAACTTGCCTGCACTGACGATTTTCTGGCTGCCGAACGACCACACGAGCGGAACGAAATTTGGTTCACCGAAACCGGAGGCGCAGGTCGCGGATAATGATCGGGCGTTCGGCCAGATTGTGGAAGCAATCAGCCACAGCAAATTTTGGAAGGACACTTGTATCTTCGCTATCGAAGACGATCCGCAGAATGGCTGGGATCATGTCAGTGGTTATCGCACGACGGCTTACGTCGTCAGCGCCTACACAAAACGCCGCGCGGTCATCAGCACGCAATACAACCAGACAAGTTTATTGCGCACGATGGAACTGATGCTCGGCCTGCCGCCCATGAATCAGTTTGATGCCACGGCCACGCCGATGTTTGATTGCTTCACCAACACGCCCGACTTCACCGCGTTCACCGCGTTGACGAACAACGTGCCGCTGGACGAAATGAATCCGCCCGTGAAAAAAATTAAAGACGCGCAACTCCGCCAGGACGCGCTGGCCTCCGCCAGACTGCCGATGTCGCAGCCCGACCAGTGCAACGAAGACGTGCTCAACCGCATCCTCTGGCGCGCAACGATGGGTGCGCAGCCGTATCCGGCATGGGCGGTCAAAGTGGTGGATGATGATTGAACGGCTTCAGTTTCATTGAAGCCGTCCTGCGCATCCAATGCTGCGACGGGCTGCTGGAGGAATTGAAACGGAAGAATAAACGGCTGGAGGAGTTGCTGGATTGAATTCGCCTGAAATCCTTAACGCCGCAGTTTGTTGGAGGGAAATCCGATTGTGAAAAGTTGGGGGAAACGACCTCCCTCTCTCCCCAGGACAAACCTTGGACGCTTTTTGTTTAGCCGATACGCCCACAGCAATCCAGCCGCAGGTTCGCGACAAAACGCTGGAAACATTTCTCCCTCTCCTCGGAGGAGAGGGCTGGGGTGAGGACGGTCAAAAACCAAATGACGGCCGGGCAAACTCTAGAAAGCCGCATCGGCAAGGCGCGCGTGGCGCGCG
>JANOBC010000048.1:0-2388 GCA_031411455.1 Limisphaerales bacterium | reverse complement strand
GAACTTGCCGGGGGGGTCGATGCCGATCTCCGACAGCCGCGAGCGCTTGACTTCGAGCACCTCGACATCGAGCAGCACCTCCGGCTCGGCCAGATCCTGCTGCGCGATCAGCTTGCCCGCCAGCGCGATCGCGGCAGGCGTATCGCGCATCGTCAGGCTGTTGAGCTTTTCGTCGGCGTACAGGTCCTTGGTCTTGAGCACCGTCTTCAGCATCGTGAACACCGTCTTGGCTTCGGCATTCGAGAGGTAGAAGGTCTTGACGCTCAGGTCCAGGTAGTCCTTCTGCTTGGCGGCGGTGTTCGGGTAGATCAGCACGGTGTTGTCGTTGAGCACCTTGCGTTCGAGCTGGTTGGTCACCGTCAGCACGCCGACCACGTCGTCGATGCTGAGATTGGCCACCGACAGCGTGACCTTGATGTCGGGCCGCACCTCTCGGTCGAAGACGAAATTGATGCCGGTGGTGCGCGACAGCGCGTCAAACACCGCCTTCAGGTTCGCGTCGCGGAAATCGAGCGTGACCGGCTTGCGCAGGCCGGCCTTCAGCGCCGGAGGCAGCGCCTCGGCAGACCGCCCGGCCTGCTCGTCGATCTGCCGCTTCAGCGCCAACGCACGCGCCTGTGTCGGGTTCTCGGACAGCACCTGCCGCAGTCGCTGCATCGCCTCGTCACGCCGGTCCTGCGCGATCAACGACTGCGCCTCGTCGATGCGCTGCTGCTGGCGGCGCAGCGACTCCACCTCGTCCAGCCCCGATCGCCCGCGCAGGTTGCCGCCATCGAGGCCGAGGACACGCCGGTACATCGCGGCAGCATCTTCGAGCTGACCACTGTCGCGCAGGCCGTCGGCCTTCACCAGCAGCTGGCCGATCTGCGTCTCGCGCTGGCGGATCACCAGCATCCGGTACTGTCGGTTGTCGGGTTCGAGGACCATGCCTTTCTCGATCTGCGACAAGCCTTCTTCGACGTGACCCTTGTCGATCAGCTGCTGGCCGTTTCGCACGAATTCGCTGCCCGGCGCGCAGGCAGTCAACGCGGCAACGGCGATCAGGGTGAGCCAGCGGCCGGGGGGCGATCGACGGCGTGAATGTGGACCGCGCGGCACGCTCATCCCCCGCTCCGGAAGGTGACGGTCAGGCTCTGGTTGAGCGGGAGGTAAGTCAGCGTCATGTGCTTCTCGTTCATCTGCTCGACCCGGTAGACCGCATCGACGGTGTCCCCGGCCTTGACCGGCAGCACGCGGTCGCCCTGGGTGAAAAATGTGGTGCGCTCGCCGTCTTCCGACAGGCCGCCCAGGTAGGCATAGGGGAACGGAGGCGCGACCGGCTTCGGCGGCGGCGCGGTGTCTGCCTTGGCAACGGGTGGCTGCCAGGACACCGTGTCGAACAAGCTGTTCTGCGCTGCGCTGTCAGCATCGGCATCGTCGGCCAGGGCGCGCTGTCGTGCGTCGAGGCGGCCGAGCTGCACGCCGACCGCCGAAGCGTCGGGCGCCGCGCTCGACGCGATAGCTCGCGGCTGGGCCCGCTGGCGAGCTGACGATGGCGCGGCAGGCTCCACCACCCGGTCCTCGCTGTCCATCAGTGCGACCACGCGCTCGCCGATCAACGCGCTGCCGACCACGATGATCAGCATGGCAACGCGCTTGCGGACAGGTGTCAATTCAGCCATCGCACGGCGCTCAGTTCGCGGCGGCCGCGGCAACGCGCGACGAGCCCATCGATTCAGCCGTCGTCGATGGGACCGCGGGCTTGGTCAGGAACAGCACGAAGCGCAGTTGTGCTTCCAGCAGCGGCGACTTCGGATCGCTGCGACGCAGGTTCACCTCGTCGAGCGCCAGGCCCGGCATCTCTTGCAGCGCGTCGTGCGTGAAGCGCCGCAACGCACGGTAATCGGCCTTGACCGGCAGCAGGATCGAGTAGCGCGCCAGCGGCTCGGCGGGCTCGCTGGCGAGCTTGAACTCGGCCTGGTCGAGCACGAATCCTCGCCGCTGAGCAGCCGCCTGCAGACGGGCCACCGACGGTGCGATGGCGCGCTCGCCGGCAAAGCGCTGCGCGAACGTGGCCAGCTGCTGCTGCGGTGTCGCATCGGCGGCTGCGGTCGACATCGCCTCCGTCGTGGCGCGCTGCGCCAGCAGATCGCTGCTGGCATCGAGCTGCTGAGCGTCGGTGTACTTCGGTTCGACCAGCGCCCCAACGGCGATCACACAGGCCAGTCCCAGCGCAAGCCCGACCCACCCCGGCAGGCCGATGCCGCGCAGCCACTGCGCGCCCCGCCAGCGCGCCCGCGTCAGGGCTGTCGCCATGTCGCCGCCAAGGTGAACGTCACCACCGACACGCCGTCACGCACCGCCGTGCTGTAGCCCAGCAGATGAACCTGCCGCAGCGCGGGCTGAGCG
>JANOBC010000047.1:0-17737 GCA_031411455.1 Limisphaerales bacterium | reverse complement strand
CGGCCAGCGGCGCGCCGAAACTCACGGTCACGGGATGCGGTAAGCGTTTTGGAAAACGGCGCACCAGGCGGCCATGCTCAAAACTTGTCGGGCTGCCGATGACGCCGTCGAGCGAAATAGGAATGATGGGCGCGTCCACATCTTTCATGATGCGCTCAAAGCCGCGCTGGAACGGCAGCAACTGGCCGAGGCGCGTGATCTGTCCCTCGGCAAAAATGCAGACGACCTCGCCATTGCGCAACGCGTCGCTCGCGGCTTGCAGCGAGTGGAGCAGTTCGCGCGGACGTTGCTCGGATGAGACGGGAATGACCTTCAACATTTTCGCGAACGGTTTGATGAAACGCTGCTCGTAGATTCCTTTGAACATCAGAAAGCGAATCGGCCGGTCCGTGGCCGCGATGACCAGCAGCGCGTCGGCAAAGGAAAGATGATTGCACACGAGCAACACGCCGCCTTTCGCGGGAAAATTGTCGCGCCCGACGATGCGGATTTTGTAAATCGTGTTCGTCGCGCACCACAGCACTAAACGCAGCAGCGCGTCCGGCAGCAGAAACAAAACGTAGATGGCTCCCACTAGCGTCAGCAATCCGCCGACGAGAAAAATCCCGCGCGGTGTGAGTTGAAATTGTTGTGCAAGCAGCCAGTGCGCGCCCGACGCCAAGAACACGCCAACAAATGACAGTAAATTTGCCACCGCTTGAATCTGCCCTTTATTTTCCGGTGCGGGACGGTGTTGCAGCAGCGCCATAATCGGCACGATGAAAAAGCCGCCGGAAAATCCCAGCAACGCCAGCAGCGCGAACGCCGCGTGCAATCCCGCGCCCGGCCAGGCAAGCAGCGCGGAAAAAATCGTGAGGCCAAACGCGCCGAGCGGCACGAGGCCGTATTCAATTTTGCCGCCGGACAAATAGCCCGCCGCCACGCTGCCCAGCCCGATGCCGAGCGCGAGCGCGACATTGAGCAGACCGACGTGCGTTTCGCTAACGTGCAGGACGTTTGCGCCGAAGAACACGACGTTCAACAACAGCAGCGCGCCGAGGAAACTGAAGTAGGTGTTGCCAATGACGGCGAGCCAGAGCGGACGGTCGCCGCGCATGGCGCGAAGTTCGCGCCAGACTTCGGCGGGAAAGTTGAGCTTAAATTTTTTGGTCGGATTGGCCGCCGGAATTTTGCTGACGTGACGCGCCGCCGCCAGGCCGATGACCGTCAGCGCCAACAGCAGCAGCCCCGGCCAGAATTGTTTCACCTCGCGGCTGCCGTTCATGATGCCCGCCATCAGCGCCGCGACGAAGGTGCCGAGGATGATGGCCACGAACGTTCCCAGTTCCAAAATGCCGTTGCCCCACGAAAGTTTTCGCTCCGGCAACAGTTCCGGCAGCGAGCCGTATTTGCTCGGCCCGAAAAACGCGCTGTGCGTGCCCATCAGAAAAATACAGACGAGCAGAAGATTTCGATCCATGCCGTGCAGACCGATCATCGCCAGCGCGATGATGACAAACTCCAGCAGCTTGACGCCCAGCATCACCGAGCGTTTCTGGAAACGGTCGGCCAGAAAACCACCGGTCATGGAAAATAAAATAAACGGCACCGCGAACAGCGCGCCGGCCATCTCGCCGAAATGGTTTTTCTCCGCATCGGACATCGTCGTGCCAAACACGGCGCACAACACGACGAGGTTCTTGACGATGTTGTCGCTGAACGCACCCTGAAACTGCGTGACAATGAGCGCCCAGAAGCCGCGCGTGGTGGAATGCGGAGTGCGAAATGCGAAAGGCGGAGTGGTTTCGTTCACGGCGTTAAATTAACAGGTCGCGCGGAGAGGAGTGAATCGAAAAACTTTGGGGATCATCGTCGGGAGGAATGCCAGCAACTCAATGCCCCTGCCCTTTCATCGCGTCGGCGTAGGGCTGGCCGTCCACGAATACTTGCTTGATACTGGCCTGTCCTGAACGAGCCACCGCCGCCTGCACGGTGAGCTTGCCGCGCGGGTTGCCTGTGCCTTCGGCCACGAAGTATTGTTCGAGGCCGTAGGCGACGCGCAGCGTGTCCGGCGGGCTCCACCGCAAATCTTCCGCCGTGCCGCGCAACACGACTTCATTTTCCGAAGCTGAAAACTTTTTAACGTCTGCGCGGGTAATTGCCCAGAAGCCATTGCTACCGGTCGGCGCGACCGCCACAAACACCGGCCCGGTGTAAGGCCGATCCATTCGCACTGAATCCGGCAGCAATTTGAGCGGCACGTTGCTGATCTGGTAATTGAGCCGCACGAAGTCGCCGCGCAACGGGTCGCGCGGATCCACGGGCTGCGTTTCGAGCAGGATAACTTTGCCGGCGTGCAAAATATTTTCCTGACGCGCGACGGTTCCGAGCAGCCACGCGGATTGCAACGCGAGCACGGCGATGAGTAGTTTCAATTTCATAAAGCCTCCTTTACAGCGGTGGTTTTGATTTGTTGCATGAACTTGCGGCGTTTCTTTTCCAGAAACACGCCGAACACAATCAGGAACACGCCGGTGACGACGAACATGAGGCCCGTCACCGCCATCGTGCCGAACAATCCGAAATACGCCGCGATGATGTCCAGCCCGATGAAGGTCACGCCCAGATTCACGAGGAAGCGCGAGCGTTCCTGCACGCCGACTTGAACTTGCAGCAAGCAAAACACAAACAGCGCAACGGTGGCGATGGTGTTCACGCCGTTCATGTGGCCGAGCCAATACCAGTCGCGCGTGTGCGGCACGAAAAAAGTGGCGGCGAGTAATCCGGCAAAGACGGTGAGCGCACCCGTCCACGTCCAACGCCATTGCGAATCGAGCGCGTGATAATTTTTTGCGCCCAGCGCCACGGCGAGGCTGCCGGTCAGCGCCAGCGCGGGGATAAGCCACGGGCAGATTTCATTTTCAAAATTCGACCAGCCCCAGAATCCCGCCCACGTCAACGGATAGGCGAACAGCAGCAAGCCGAACGCGCCGATTTTTTCCAGCACCGACGCAAACTCCGCAAACGAAGTGCGCCGCAGCAAAAGTCCCACGCCGAGAAAGTTCAGGCCGAGCAACGCGTAGGCAAGAATTTGCGATTCGTTACCCAGATAAATCAGGCTGTCGCGCTGGTTAATTTCGCAGCCGAACCAAAGGCTGAACGCGAGGACGTTCAAAACCAGTTGTGCCTTGGAATGCAGCAACCACGGCAACGCCGCGATGCCGAGGAACCAAAGCAGGAACGCATTCGGCGTCCGTGATTCGAGATGATAAATCTGGCCAACAAGCGCGATGTTGGCGAGGAACAGCAATGAGCCGGTGAGTTGCAGCGCTTCACCGGTCTTGGGATATTTGCCGTGAACCTCGCGCAGCCACCAGCCGAAACCGTGCGCGCTGAGCATGAGTGCGAGGCCGACGACAATCTTCAGGCCGTGCGGGATGTCATTCCAGTTGGACGCGATGAGCAGCGCGATGCCCGCCGAGATCAGCACTGCGCCGACGAAGGTGATGATGACGAGAAATTTTCCACCTTCATCCTTCAGCCCGAAGTGCGCGGTGATTTTGTCGCGCTGCTCTGCGGTGATGAGTCCCGCGTCGTGGATTTTTTCAATGTCCTCGATTTTCATGGCGTCACTCTAACAGCCATCCGGTAAATCCGTGAATTGATAAAATGGCGGCAACATCGTTTCCAACAATGCCGCTGGCACCGTATCCGGCTGACGATTCAATCCAGCGCCAGATTTATGGCAGTGAATAAATTTCTCGACGCCTGCGTTGTGGCGCAGTTGAATGTGCCGCCACATGAAGCGCACCGTTGCCAAATCCAAGCTGCACCCCGCCGCGATGATGCCGCGCACGCCGACGCAACAGGCGGAAAATCTCCGCCGCCTGCGCAGAGATCGTTCGGTGGAGATGGCGCAGGATTACGTCGAGGCCATCGCTGATCTGACGGCGGCGCAGGGCGAGGCGCGCGTGGTCGATTTGGCGCGGCGGTTGGGCGTGACCCATGTGACGGTGAATCGCACACTCGCGCGCTTGCAGCGCGCAGGATATGTGAACACGAAGCCTTACCGCGCGATTTTTCTCACGGCTTCCGGCGGCAAGCTGGCGGAGGAATGCCGGCGACGTCATCAGACGGTGGTTTCATTTTTGCAGCGGCTAGGCGTGGCGGAGAAAATTGCGGAGATGGATGCGGAGGGCATTGAGCATCATGTCAGCCCGGAAACCTTGGCCGCGTTTGAGCGGTTGTTGAAAAAACTCTGATGCGTCCGCTTGATCTTCAGCACATCGGCACGGAACTCGCCATCAAATGGGATGACGGCGCGGAGGAATTTGTTTCGCTTGAAAAACTTCGTCGCGCCTGCCCGTGCGCCGGGTGCAAGGGCGAGACGGACATCATGGGGAATCTTTACAAGAACCCAGCGCAGCCTTTGACGGGGAAGGCGTTTGAGCTGGTGCGTTTTTTTGCGGTGGGCGGCTATGCGATTCAGCCGTTGTGGGCGGATGGGCATAACACGGGAATTTTTTCTTTCGAGTATCTTCGGACGGTGGCGGCGGAGAAGGTTTGAGACTTCAATAAAACGGTGGCCGCGAACGTCAGTTCGCGCGATTTGATTCTAACTGGATTCAATTTGCGCCGACTCACGTCGGCGGCTACCAATAAAAACGGCGCGTCTGAAATCAGACGCGCCGTTTTGTTTTGAGAACTGTTCGCTTACGGGAGAATCCGCACGCGGTAGAATTTCACTTTGTTAGTGGTGGTGTCGTCGTAGCCCATGTCGCCGCCGGTGCCGGTGTTGGTGGTCAGGATGGACCAGCTTCCGTTGAACAGCGTAGCGGAGCGTTCAATGGCGTATTTTTTGCCTAGCACGGTCGGCCAGTGGATGGAGGCAGTGTAGCCAGCGGTCACGGCGGATTTAGGATTCAACTTCGGGAAATTGTTCGCCGAACCGGGGTCAACCCCGGCGATGAATTTATTCCAGTTGCTAACGCCGTCGCCGGACGGACAGGCGTTGGAGGCGGTGAGGACGTTATTCGTGGTGCCGAACCAGCGCAGACGCCAAGAATCCGGGATGCCGTCGCCGTAGGAAGAATTGGTGCGGGTGGTGGTGGTAAGCACGCCGGTTAGTGTCTGGTCGTGGAATGACGCAAGACCATTCGGTGAGGCGGAGGCGTGGTCGAAGTGAATGGCGTAGGCGGCCTTGGGGCCAGCGGTCGCAGGAATCGTCACGTTCAGATTGCCGATGGTGGCAGTGCCGGTGATTCCAGCATTGGTGGAATTGAGCCAGACCATTCCAATATTGCCGTTGCCATTTGAAATGGGGGAGCCATAGGTTGCACCCAACATTGAAGCCGTTTGGTTGAATGTTACCTGGGTCGTGAGGGGGGGCGAGCCGTCCAACGGGACGACGGTCAAATTCAGCATCAAAACCCGGAGTGGATAATTGCCGAGGACAGTGGCACTGATGGGGATCGAAATGGTCTGTCCGGCAGAACCAATCACATCGCCAGCGGTTAAATTGACCTGGGGCGGTGTCGAGATTGAGGCTACTTTTGGAGTAATGGTTACCGACTGATTGGCCGATAACTTGGTTAAAGTATGAGCGGTTACGTTCTGAGTAATATCAGCCACGCGAGCGCCATTGCTCCAGAATCGATGGAACCAAGTTAGACTAGGATCCAATGAGCGGCGGAATGTGACATACACATCACACACGTCAAGATTACCATCGCCAAACGCAACTTGATTGATGGTCGTATCATTGCCGTCGAACAATGGGCCGGTAGTTCCGTAGTTGGCCAGATAGCTGGTTTGGGAGTTTGTATAATAGCCGCTGTTTCCGTCCAAAGCCCCGATATTGCCGCACGAGTCCATGGCGTCATAGAAATCGCTGACGTTGGTGAAGCCAACTCCATTGAAGGAATTGGGGTCATAAGGCGGAGAGTTTAGGTTGTAAATGGCAGTTTGAAAGACCTGTGCAACATCGGCGCTCACAAGATTGCTTGAACCAAAGTCTCCGGCATTAAACCAGCGGAAGGGATAAACGTCGCCGGCAATGTATTTATACTGTCCGATGGTAACATATTTGACGGCGTTCAAGCTGCCTGGACCGAAGCCGCCATTGGTGAGGGCTGATATGTTGACGCTGGAACCGTTGGCACCAATGCCGTCAGAGGTGGCTGAAGGGCGACCGAGTTGTATTTGATAGGTGGAGCTAAGCGGGGCATTGGAGGGAATCAAAATGCTATAACCTCCGACAATGATTTTACCGCCCGACTTGGCAAACAGAGTGTCGTGGGCTTGGGAGTAAGTGATGAGATCCTGGGAGCCGGTGAGAAACAGATTGGTTTGACCAGCTCGTTCCAGCCAGCCGACACCCAACAGTGAAGCGTTGGTATTATTGAAGATGCCGTTAGTGAAGGTGCCGCCACCGGCAAACATCATCGGTGGAATGATTGTATAAAGCGGGCCGTTGAGATTGCTGAAGGTGTTCAATACTGGCTTTACCAGCATGGAGCTAAAGCCATAGGAAGTGATGGGGGATGGCGCCGGGTTGGTGCCGCCATTGGTTACCACCAGATTAAACTGCAGGCTGTAAATGGTCGGAACACCGACGAGGCTCAAGGTGACGGGCGCATAAAAATATTGCCCAGGCGACGCAATGAAACTGCTTGAGGCCTCGCCGTTGGCAAAGCCAAACGAAATGGTGTTGGGCGCATAATTTGCAAGCGTAAACAAGGTGATGACAACAGCACTGGGCTGGTAGTTTGCCTTGAAAGCACGCACCTTAAAAAGCGTGTCCGCCTGGATGGCCAGGGAGATGTTCCAGCCGTTGGTGCTATTGGGAACCGTGCCCAAATCTACCGGCGGATTAGTCACATTGTTGGGATCAGGATCCGTTCCGTCAGTCGTGTAATATAGATGTGCACCTTGGGTGATATCAGTGATGGTAAAGGCGGCGGCATTGGCACCACTGGTTAAGGGGTTGGCGGTGATGAACTGGAAGCGGGCCGAAGCCACCGCACTGTTGGGGCTGCCGTCATTTTTAGTCCCAATCGCTTTAACCAATACGTTTGGTTGAGCCTGCAAAATGGTGTAGGGAACGACTTGGGAAAATGACAGGCCATCAGAATAACCAGACGGGGCTGAAGCCGAATTGGTGGTCGGGTTGGGTGGATTGGTAAACACGCCGAAGGAATTTGTCACCGGCACACCATAGGTGAAAAATGTCTGACTCCCAAAAGCACCTACAATCACTATTTGCGCGTCATTGTTCAGAACCAATGAAGTTGCCACAGGATTGAAACGAGACGTGTAAGGAATGGGGGTCTGGGTGGCGGGATAGTCAACAAAGCCGATTTGCGGAGTAGGAACCGGGGGCAGAGCCAAGGTTGCGGAAACCTCGGTTGAGTCTGGGCTTTCACCGCTGGCGTTGATGGCGGAAACGACATAGTAGTAGGTCGCTCCCCCAACTACATTCGTGTCGGTGAAGCTGGTGGTGGTAGTAGTGCCGATGATCGTGTAGGGTCCGCCACTGGAAGGCGACCGCTTCACATTATAATTCGTGGCAGTGCCCACTGCAGTCCAACTTAAATTAATGACACCCGAATTAGTGGTAGCGGACAAATTGATGGGCGCACTCGGCGGCGGCACTGGCGGCGGCGGCAGCAACGCTAGACCGGAACCAGTAATTTTACGGATGGTGTGGTAGAAATCTTCCGAAACATAGATGGAGCCATCGTAGGCGTAAGCGATGCCGTTAGGCTGGCGTGACTGAGCGTTTAGTGTGCTTGATGATTCGGGAAGAACAACGCTGTGATCGAACCAACCGGGATAAGTGCCGCCCCAATTGTTGGAACTCACGCTGCAAATGTTGCTGACAATGCCGGTGGTGAGCACGGCTTTGATGCGGTGGTTGCCAAAGTCGCTGACGATCAAGGTGCCATCGCCAGTTTCAGCAATGCCATAGGGCTGGAAAAATGTGGCGGTATTGCTGATGGCGTAGTTATTGACGGTAACAAAGTCGCCCTTACCGTGGAAGCCAGCGTTGGTGGTGACCGCGCCATTCGCGGGGTTGATGAACAGGATGCCGTTGCGGCCCGCGTCACACACGGCAAGCTGGCCGTTGCGTTTCACAACGATGCCCTGAAGGGAGCAGCCAGCATTGGAAATGGTGGTAACCAGACTGCTGATGCCGGTGTTCACGGCAACTTTGAAAACTTTGTTACTGGCGGTGACATAGATGTTAGTCTTGTTATCCACCGCAATCGCGGCGGCGTTGGTAATTTTAGAAAGGTTGGTGGCAATCAATTCGCCGTCGGAATCAAATTGTAAAACGTAGCCGTTGGTGTTGCTGGCCTTGTTTAAGACGAAAAGGTTATAGGACAAATCCAACGCCACACCAACCGGCTTTTTTAACAAATTCGTCGTAGGGACGTAGTTGGTCATGGTCAGCAGCGTGCCGGTGTAGTTGAGACTGAAGTCAATCAAGCGGACGGCGTTATTGTCGCGGTCGGCGACGTAAAGGTAATTGCCTGTTCGGTCAATGGCCAGACCAGCCGGGTTGCGGAACAATGCCTGGGTAAGCGTGGTGCCGTTACGATAGCCTTGGTATTTTGGGCTTACATTCGGGTCGCCGCCGCCAAGTGTGGCGATGGAGGTCGCTTGACCGATGTCCGCCGTCGTAATGAGGGCTGCCATCAGCAGGCCACCCAAGACCGACTTTATTGACTGGATAGGTTTGTTTCTCATACGCAGAGTTGAGTTGTTCCGTGGAGAGACATTTCAAAAATTGTGGAGCTTGTCTTTGTTTTCAAACTCGCCAGGAACCGGTGCCGGATTATCCCAGTGGCCACGCGCATTGCCACCGTCCCACCAGGTGTTCGGGTTCATCGGCTGTTTGAATGGCTCCGGGCTTTGTTTTAGAAAATTCGAGTCGTGCTGGGTGAAGTCGTCATCCTTAACAATCGAAGGGGTGATGAAAATGATTAGGTTGTCCTTTTCCATGGACTTGACCTCGCTGCGGAAACCCCAGCCAATTCCAGGGATGTCACCTAGGATGGGAACTTTGGTGGAGGAGGTGGTGGGGTTGTCCCGAACCATGCCGCCCATGACGAGCGTGTTGCCACTGGGAATTAGCACCTGCGTGGTCAGGCGCCGGGTATCGAATAACGGCACGGTGAAAGATGAACTGGCGCTGCCATTGCCGGGAATGGTGACGGTTTGATCTCCGAAATGCGAGGACACTTCCGGATAGACCGAAAGACGGATTTTGTCGTTGGCAGAAATGCGCGGAGTGACTTGCAAAACGGTGCCGATGTTCGAGTAGGTTACCGAGGAACTGCCGGCAGAATTTTGCGTGCCGCCACCGACGCTCAAAATCGGAAACTGACGGGTAACTTCAATTTTTGCCGATTCATTATCCAAAGTGACGACGCTGGGGGTGGACATGATTTTCGCATTATAGTTCGCGTTCAAAAACGAAATGGTGGCATTCAATCCGTCGGCGTTGAGAAACGCGGTGTAGGGAACAAGTCCGGCCAGCGTGCTGGCGGAAAACCCACCGTTTCCAAGGACTTGGGTCAAACTGAGTGCTTGGCTGACTCCGCCACTTGAGGTGTCATAACCTCCACCGGGTGTGCTGCCGGTTCCGCCGGAAGCGGGGGAATTAATCGTTGTGGATCCACTAACCGTCCCGTTACCAAACGTCACCCGCTGCGAGTTCAAAGTGGACGACCAATCCACGCCTTTGCGGGTGGAAGGCTGGGAGGTGATTTCAACGAGCTTGGCTTCAATCAAAACCTGCCGTGTGGGTTTGTCGAGCTGCTTGATCAAAGTGTCAACCGCAGTTTGCTCCGGGTCGGTGGCCACGACGACCATCTGGCTGGTGCGGTTGTCCGCTAACACTTTGCTGCGCTTGTCGGTGAAGGCGGGCTGGACAGCTTCAACCATGTTGGAGACTGAAGCGTATTGCAACTGGATGACGCGGGTGATGAGCGGCGGCGGGGCCGTGGGGTCTTTCATCGTCACGCGGTCAATGCCGGTCTTTTTGTCGTGGTTGAGTTGGAGGTTGTAGTTGTCCAGCAAAGCAAGGAGGGCGTTTTCGGCGCTGATGTTTTCCCAACGGATGGAGAGTTGCGGTTCGGCTTTGATCTGACCTTGGGCGTCGGCCTGACCATAGCCGATTTTGGGATCCAGCATGTAATTAATGCCGGCTTGGCGCGCGAGGTTCTCAATGGCAGTGGTGATTGGCACATCGGAAAATTGAATGAGCGGAATGGCCGAGGCGGCGGCGGCGGCAATGGCGGCGGCAACATTGGTCGTGGCGGGGGCCGCGTTCGTATCGGCAATGGCAATTACCAGCGCGGCGTTCGTGTCGGCGATCACGACGACCACGGCGGGTTCGTTGGTGCTCACGACGGTGGCGGCGGGGGTGTTGGTCCAGTCGGCCGGGGTGTTGGTCACGGTGGGGTTGGTCTGGGCGTAGGCGGCAAAGATGCCGGCGATGCCAACCAGCAGCAGGGTGTGGGCGATTTTGTTCATGGTTCTTGGTTTTGTTTTTGGTTTTCGCTCCGCAAATGAATCATCTGGTTTTTGCTGATAAAATTAATAGTGAATCTCGTGCCGGACGCCGTTGACTTCGACGACGACCGTGTCGGAACGGATTGCCACGCAGCGCAAATGGGCGCGTCCGCCGACGCCGATGACATCGCCTTCATCACCGGCCATGAAGGAATGGTTGTTGATGATGACCATGGGGCGGCCACGGACAATGGAGAAACCTTTGACGGTGAGGGCGGTCATCTCGACCGCACGCGGGGCGGAAGCGGCGACGGCTTCAAATGGGCGGACGGATTCGGGATAAAAGGGGTCGCGTCCGTCGCGGTTGCTGGCGGGCTGCACGAAGGCGGCGCGAGGGGGCGGCGCGGCAGCACCTTTGGCGGCGACACCTTTGGCGGCGGTTGAATTGGGCGGAGCTGAATTTGTGGCTGGGGCGGCTAGCGCAGCACCCAATCCGAGCGCGAAAAATAGGATGGCAAAAGTTTTCACGGTGTTCAGGTGTTGGGTTTGATCAGGGTCACTACGTCCAGACGGAACAGGAGTTTCTCCGATCCGGCGGTCTGGCTGGCGGGTTCGATGCTTAAGTTGACCATCCGCATATGCGGGAAATTATTTTCAAAGTCGGCAATGAATTTTCCGAGGTCATGGAAATAAGCCGTGCCAGTGAGGTTGATTTTGGCCTGCCGATACGGAAAGCCGGCAATCAAATCCACTTCGCCGATGGAGGGCTGGGTGATGCTGGGGATGTCCACATGGTAGCTGGCCTTGAAGCGGCGCAGTGTGTCGTAGGTCCAAGAATTCACGTCGCCGCTGGCCACGTCTTGTTCCGCGCGGGAGAGTTCGAGGGAGACATCGCCCAGCTTGGTTTCGATGCCAACGGCGTCTTTGATAGAGTTGCGGATGGTCTGGAGTTTGTCCTGACGTTCGCGGATTGACTTTCCAAGCGCCTTGTTTTTGTCCTGCTGCGGGCTGATGAGCATGAAATAAATCACGCCGATAATCGTGGCCGCGGCCAGAATGACCATGACGAGCTGGTTCCGTTTAGCTGGTGGTAATCTTTTCATCGCGTCTTGTCGCCGAAGCGACATTCAAGGGTGAACATCACGAAAAATTTCCCGTCGGAAATGGACTGCGGGGCGGAGGGTGGCGCGGAGAGGCGCACGCTGTTGGTTTTTTCCAGCAGAGTTTTAAGATAATCGTGGCTGGCCAGCGCCTCCTTGAATCGGTTGATCTGGTCGCCGGGGTTGGCGCTGGAATCTTTGGCATCCAGCGTCATCAGGATGCGCTCGGTGGAAGTGCCAGGGCGTCCGGCAATGACCCCGACGCTGTTCGTGACCGGCGGTGTGCCGGGGGTGCTGGCGTAATTTTGATCCAAGCGCAGGCGGGTGAGTTGCACGTTGGGAACGTAGACTTTTTGCATCGCATCCAGCAAGTTGGCGTGGAGAAAGCGGCTCGCGCTGTATTTGTTCAGGGCTTCGAGGCGGCGTTGCGCGTCAATGGCCCGCTTTTGATTGATCAGCACTTGGCTGAATTCGTTGGTGCGCGTCTGGATTTCTCCGTCAATCTGGGTCAACTGGCGATTTTCCCATATTGAGTTCGCCCAAATGGAACTGAACCACACGAGAAAAGCCGCCACCAGCAGCCCGCCGATAACCAGCGAGCGCTTAACGGGATCTCTCCTGCGCAAATCCTCTTCGGCTTGCGCCTCGGCCAATAAATTAATGCGAATGGGCATACGATTAAAAAGCTGCGAGCGCCGCGCCAACGGCCACGGTTAATTGCGGTCCAATGTGGTCCACTTCCACGGCCTGCTGGCCGGGCAGTGCGAGTTGCAAAAAGCCCGTCGGGTTCCATGTCTTGCATTCCACGAGCAATTCCTGATGCAGCATTTGTAAAATCATTTCCGAACGCGCCGAACCGCCGCTCACATACACCTGCGAGACGGGGCGATCTTCCTGATGTTCGAAGAAATCCAGCGACGCACGGATTTCCCGGCCCAGCGGGGCGACTTGCAATTGCAGGCTCGATTCCACTTCGGGAGCCATGCCGACTTTGATGCCTTCGGCCTCGGCGTAGCTGATGCTCATCGCCTCCGCGAGACCGAGCGTTAACTGATCCCCGCCGATGTTCATCAGGCGGTTCAATACCAGTTCACCCTTGTCCAGCACGCAAACGGAGGTGTGTTTGAAGCCAATGTCCACCAACGCGACCGTCTCCTTCGCGTAGATTTCCGGCAAGGCGAGTTCAAATGTGTTGATGGGGCCGACAAGTCCGGGAACCAGACTGTCCGCCGTCAAACCGGCTAGCGCTGCGGCGTTGATGAAGTCCGCCACGAGCTGCTGCTTGGCGGCGGCGGCGAGAACTTTCAATTTGGGAATGCCAGCGTCTTTTTCACCAAGATTCAAGCGCAGCGGAATAATGTAGCAGTCGAAAACATGGTTCGGCAAATCCTGTTGCAGATAATTCTTGTGGTTCACCTTCAGAATCTGGCGCATCTCGTCCACGGGAATTTGCGGCATTTCAATCTGGCGGATGATTGCGTCGTCGAGACCTACCGCCATCGTGATGAACTTGGTCGTGCTACCCAGCGCCTCGGCCACCGACTTCAGGTGGTCGCCCAACAGTTCCGGGGAAATTTTTTTTTCGAAAAGCGGCGCGTCCAGCAGCGCGTAACGGGTGAGCGCCAGAATCTCGCCGCGCTTTTCCAGCAGGACGGCCTTGGTCGTCCGGCTCCCCAGATCCACGGCGATCATCTGGGTCCGTTTTTTCTTTGTGACACCATTTAGAAATGGCAGCTTAAAAGCCATGTGCGTTTCTTATATCTTTGTTTCGTTGTATAGCAAGCGGCAAATCACTGCTAAATCGTTATCCGTCGGCAAATTTTAGCAGGACACGAGCCAAGCCCGTCGCGTTACCAGCTTTTCTGAACACTTGGCAAAAAATGTCCGAACCAAAGCCTTTTTTGTCTCAAAACCTACCGGTCAGCCAACCATTTCTTCCGCGCGCCGTTTTAACATGTCCAAAAATGTCTCCAGCAGCGGTGTTTTTTTGCCGCGCCACAGCGCGCCCACCGTCGCCAGCGGAAAATTTTGCAGCGCGAGCGCCCGCACATTTTTTGGCAGCGCCTTCCCCGGCACACTCACCGAAACGCCGATGCCCAGCCCGCCCGCCACATACGCCTCAATCAAATCCGCCGAGCTGGCCTCCATCGTCACGAACCATTCCACGCCCAGCCCCGCGAGCTTCGCCTGAAAATTTTTCGTCAATGCCTCCTGCGCCGGCAAACAGATGAGCGGCTCATCAATCTTGTCGCACTGCCATAGTTCTTCCGCCGATTTTAATTTGGAACTTTTCTCCACCAACAGCACCATCGGCAATTCCATCAGGATCAGCGATTCAAAACCCGGCGGCGGCTTGCGGTCAATCATCGTGATCACCACGTCCACCTCGTCCTGCGACAACAGCGACTCCAGTTGCGCCGGAAAACCTTCGCGCAGCGAAACCTTCAGCCCCGGAAACTTCGTCCGCACCGCGCCCAGCAATTGCGGCACATGATCGCGCAGCACAATCGTCGAGGCACCAATCCGCAGTTGCCGCGCCTGGCCGCCTTGCAGCTCGCCCGCGACCTTGTCCACGTTGGAAAAAAACGGCTCGCTGAAGCGAAAGAGTTTTTCCCCCGCCGCCGTCAGCACAAACGGACGCCTCTGAAACAAGGTCACACCGAGAAATTCTTCCAGCTGCGCCACCTGCGCGCTCACTGCCGGTTGCTGGATGCCATAGGGGATGTTGCGCACCGCTGGCATGATACCGCCGTGGCGGGCGACGAAGTAAAACAGTTCAAGGTGATGAACGTTCATTTAAGACGATCCATGTCGCCGCCACTTTCTGCGAACGGGGAAATATAATCAAGCCGCGATTGAGTCAAACGGTGCCAAAAAATTATCAATTCACGCCCGCGCCGCCATCGGGGTTACAACTGCGGCATGAAAACAATTTTGATTTTCGTCGTCGAGTTTGCCGCCACCGTTTTTACCGCCGAGTTCGTTGCCGGATTCGTCCACTAGTTTGAAGACGCCTACATCCGCGACACCACGCCGTTCGTCGGCAAATATTAATCACGTCATCCAAAGTTTCGCCAATGAGGTGGCAGAACAAATCTACACCCGCGACGCTGCCGTAGTCTGGGCCGATAACACCGGTCTGCACCGGTGATGAAACAATTAAAGGTAAGCTGTCCGGTTCCCGGCGTTAAGGAGTTCCACAGTGAACAAGTTTTGGTTGAACTTCTCCGGCGAAAGGCGCATGAATAATCCCATGAAAAAAATCCTCCTCCCCTTGCTCGCCATCGTCGCCCTCATCGCCGCGTGTGTGCCGTCCGTGAATCCGTTTTACACCGACAAAGACGTCATCACCGACGCACGCCTTGCCGGGACGTGGCTGGAGGACGAGGACAAGGATAGTCCGGCGTCGTGGAAATTTGAAACGGCCACCAATCATTCCTACGCCGTTGTGCTCACCGAGGACAAGGGCAAGACCGGCAAATTTGAAGGCCACCTCTTCAAACTCGGCGCGGAATTATTCCTCGACCTCACGCCGACGGAATGTGAATACGCCACCAATCAGGCCGGCACCGTTAGCACGGCGATGATTCCGGGCCATCTGCTGCTCCGCATGAAATTCACGGAGAAAAAATTAAGCCTCGCATTCTGCGATCCTGAGTGGGTGAAAACTTTTCTCGAAAAAAATCCCACCGCCATCGCGCATCGCAAGGTGGATGGCAGCATCATTCTCACCGCCGAAACTGCCGCGCTGCAAACGTTCGTGCTGAAACATCTGGCCGAAGGCGAACTGTTCGGCAAAGCCGGTGATTACCAACGCGCGGCGGCGAAGTGAACCAGCGCAAAGCTTCAACCAATCCGGCCATCACGCCCCGGCTGTCCCACCATCTTCCACCCGCCAATTTGTAACCTAGGCTACATTTTGTTTGACGCCCGCCGCCGCATAATGTAACCCATGCTACATCTGGCATGAATCACGCCCCCAACCCAACGCCCAGCCTCCCGGAATCGCATCGGTCGGTGCTCGTCCCGGCCGGCTCCAGCTTCTGGCGCAAACTCCTCGCCTTCTCCGGCCCCGGCTACCTCGTCGCCGTCGGTTACATGGATCCCGGCAACTGGGCCACCGACATCGCGGGCGGCTCCGCGTTCGGCTACACCCTGCTCTCCGTCATCCTGCTCTCGAACCTCATGGCGATTCTCCTGCAATCGCTTTGCGCCAAGCTCGGCATCGTCACCGGCCGCGATTTGGCGCAAGCCTGCCGCGATAATTATCCCAAGCCCGTCTCCTTTACCTTGTGGGTGCTGTGCGAAATCGCCATCTGCGCCTGCGACCTCGCCGAAGTCATCGGCTCGGCCATCGCGCTTAATTTGCTTTTCAAAATCCCGCTCGTCTGGGGCGTGTGCCTCACCGCGCTCGATGTGCTCGTCGTCCTGTTTCTCCAGAACAAAGGCTTTCGCTACTTGGAGGCGCTCGTCATCAGTTTGATTCTCCTCATCGGCGGCTGCTTTCTGTTGGAAATTATTTTCTCGCAGCCTAACTTTCGTGACGTGCTCGGCGGCTTTGCGCCCAAACTGGAAATCGTCCAGAACCCGCAGATGCTTTTTATCGCCATCGGTATCCTCGGTGCGACGGTGATGCCGCATAATTTGTATCTCCACTCCTCCATCGTCCAGACGCGCAAATACGAACAGACGCCCGCCGGCAAACGCGAGGCCATCAAGTTCGCCACCATTGATTCCACCGTTGCGCTGATGTTCGCGCTCTTCATCAATGCCGCCATCCTCATCGTCAGCGCCGCCACCTTTCACACGCGCGGTCAAACCGATGTTGCCGAAATCCAAGACGCCTATAATTTGCTCTCGCCCGTGCTTGGCGTCGGCATGGCGGGCGCGGTGTTCGCCATCGCCCTGCTCGCCTCCGGCCAAAATTCCACGCTCACCGGCACCCTCGCCGGGCAGATTGTGATGGAAGGCTTTTTGAACATCCGCCTGCGTCCCTGGCTGCGCCGCCTCATCACCCGCGGGATCGCCATTATTCCCGCCGTCATCGTCACCGTGCTTTATGGCGAAAGCGGCACGGCCAAACTCCTCATCATCAGCCAAGTCATCTTGAGCCTGCAACTTTCCTTCGCCGTCATCCCGCTCATCCTCTTCACCGGCAACCGGCGGCTCATGGGCGAATTCGTCAGCCCTGTCTGGATAAAGATTCTTGCGTGGCTCACCGCCAGTGTCATTGTCATCTTGAACGTGAAATTCCTTTTGGATTTCTTTCACCTCACCGGAAAATAAGCCGCCATGTATCGAAAAATCCTCATCGCCCTCGACAACAGCCCGGCGGACACGGCCATCCTCACACACGTCACGGAACTAGCCTCGAAGTTCGATGCAGAAATCCTACTTCTGCACGTCGCCGATGGTTTTGCCGCGCGCTGTTTTGATTCCTTGAAGCTCACCGAATCCGAAGAGATGAAATCCGACCTCGCCTACCTGGAAAAAGTTGCCGCCGGATTTCGCGAGAAAAAAATTTCTGTCAGCACCAAACTGGCGCTCGGCAATCCGCCCACCGAAATCGTGAAGATCGCCGAAGCGGAACGCTGCGATTTGATCGCCCTCGCCGGCCACGGCCACCGGCTGTTCGGCGACATCTTTCACGGCAGCACCATCACCGAAGTCCGCCACAGCACCAGCATTCCCCTGCTCGTCATCCGCGCGAAGAAAAATTGATTTGGTAGGGCGACGCTGCTGCGTCGCCAGCAAAGCGGCAGCTTTGCCCTACCCGACTATAACTTCGGCAGCGTCGAATCTTTCGGGCGCTCCACGAAGTGCAGGAGATTGCCTTCCAAGTCCTCGAAGAAAATGATGCGCCCGCCGCCTGCCGCCGCGCGCTCGGCTTCATTGAACTTCACACCGCGCTTTTCCAATTCCACTTTCGCCGCATCCAGCGAATCCACCCGCAACGCCAGATGACGGAAGCCGGCGAGCTTGTTGTTGGCCGTGTCCGGCAGCGACTTGTCCGCCGCGTAAATCTCGAACCAGACATTGCCCAGCGAAATGAGTCCCGTCAGCGGCGTCTGGCCATTGTCAAAAACCGGCTGCGCGCCGAGCACGCGTTCATACCACGCTTTGAGCGCAGCGGGGTC
>JANOBC010000046.1:0-9244 GCA_031411455.1 Limisphaerales bacterium | reverse complement strand
CCAATTCCAGTTGCACTTGTCCATGTCCAGCAACGCGCCCTGACGATGCGCTGCCTCGGCGATGTGCCGCAGCGGTGGCGCACCGAGCTTGAAGCGCTCGCGGTGATTAAGAATGAAGACCGCGCCGAGATTGTGCATCGCACTTCCGACTTTGAAGATTTCGTATTCGGTGTTCATCGGCCAGATGACGTGCGTGGCATCCGCCTGGATGAGTTGTGCCGGGATGTCCGTAGTCGCGTTGGTTTCAGCGGCGGCGATGGCTTCAGGGGTTTGGTTGCCGAAGAATTTGTTGCTGGGAGTTGGAAGCGCCCCATCTTGAATTGCCCAGAACGACTGCGGCAACGCCACGTTCAAATCTTCAGCGAGCAGGAGCGTTGGCAATTCTGCAAGCGTGCGATGCACATGGCCATCGCCGGAAAACCAGCCGCGTTGGGCCATGTTCACCCAGCGATGCAATGGGAACTTCACCGCGAGCGGTTCGCTGGCGACGACGACTGCTTGCGTGAGTGGATGATATTCCTTGCCGCGTTCCGCCGTGAACTTGTAGCGCCCCGGCGGCAATTCCACGCGAAAAGAATTTGAGGTAAGCGTGGTGTGAACTTCCATTGCGCGCGGGTTGACCCAGTTAGTCTTGGCATACCGGACGGCGGTGCCACCGATGGATTCGGCAAAGAACCATTCGCCCGCGTCGCTCTGGATATAGAGGCGCGCGGCGACTGGCTTGCGGGTGCTGGCGTCGGTAATTTCTCCCGTCACCGTTGCACCATGAGCGGTGACCAACAACGCGAGTGACAAACAAACGCTGAACGACCGGCACTGTTTAATAATTGGCAATCTCATAATAATGTTTGCGCAATGGAATAAAAAAAGACCGGGCCGCACGGCAGCCCGGTCTTGATACCCCAATCCCAAAGTTATGGAATGCGGACGCGGTAGAAACCCGCCGCATTGGTGGCGGTGGTGTTGGTGTAGGTCACCGTGCCGCCGTTGCCAACGAGGCCGCCGAGATACGTCCAGTTCGGGGCCGTGAGGCTGGCCTTGGTGTCCACCGCGTAAAACAGCGGATTGACCGAGTTTAGGCTAAGCTTGAATGCGGAACCAGCATACGCCGGGTTGATGATCGTCGGCGCGGCGACGGTGAAGCCGGGGTCGAGCGACTCGAACTTGAAGTTGTCAAACGCGGCATAGGCGGCCGTGGCCGGAGCGCCCGCAAAGCAATGCAGCGTGACGAAGTTGTTCACCTGCGCGGTCGAAAGCAGGTAGGCATCGGCCAGCGCGCCGCAACCGAGCAACAATGGCTGGCCGTTGATTTTGATGCGGAGGAGGTTGGTGCGCACCTCGAACTCAAAGGCGTAACTGGCGGCGGGCGTCACGCTGCCGCTGCCCACGATGCCACTTGTGTTGGTCGGCCCGAGGAAACTCTGCCAGAGATACCAGCGGCCATCACCACTGAAGAAGTTCATGCCCGTGCCGCCGCCATCCGCGTCGGCGACGAAATGGGACGGTGCGTTGTCGCGGAAACGGGTGCCGATCCAGGAATCATTTGACGTGGCATCATTCGTTCCCTGCACGGTGTAGCTAATGCGGAAGCTGTTGAGATGCTCGTATTGGCGGAAGTCACCGGTGGGCGACGCCATGCCGATGGCAACCCCGCCGCCGGGCGAATTGGTCAGGAGCAGCGCGTTGCCGCTGATCGAGACGGTTGAATTCAAGTTGCCATTGGTCGTCCAGGAAACCGGAGCCACCGCGCCGGTCTGTCGGGCGAGGTTCAGGTTGAGATCGCTGGAGTTCGCCGTGTTGAAGTTGTCCAAGAGTTGCAACGAACTGGACAGCGTGGGCAGTGAGGCCGACGACGCCGTCTGAATCACCGACAGATTCTTGAAGTTCGCCGCGACGGCTCCGTTGTTATCCGTGCCGATGCCGAATCCCATAAAGCTCTGGGAATAAGTGAGCGGGCAGAGAATCGTGCTGGTGCCCTGATCAGTTCCGTTGATGAATAAACGAACCGTGCCGGCGGTGATGATCAAGTCCACATGATAGTTGGTGGAAGACGCCACCGAGATACCAATGAAATTTAATCCGGCACCGCCACCGGGATGTTCAAAGATTACGCCCGTTCCATTGGTGCGAATCAGGAATCCCCAATCGGTCACCGGCCCGCCGGGCGAAGGATAATACTGGCTCAAGGAGAAGGAGGCCCAGCAGTCACTCGCGTTGTTCACGTAGGCACCGGTGAGGTTGTTGATGTCAAAACTGATCTGGAGTTTCGCGCCGGTTTCGTAGGGCAACACATTCAGGTTGCAAGTGGCGTAAAAGAACTCGTAACCGCCGGACGGCGAGGAGTTGTTCATGGAAATCGAACCGCTGCCGATCGAGACAGGTCCGCCACCAGTGGTGTAAGTCTGGGGAGCCGCCGAACCGGTCTGCGGATTATTGAAGTCATCTGCCAGCACCACGCTGGACAGACCATACTTCGTGGCGAGATAACTTTCGGTGGCGCTGCGACTGGAGTTGTCGAGGTTGGTGTTATAGACGAGAACTTCGGCGATGTCGCCGTTGAGGCCGAAACGCGTCTTGTCTTGGCGCGCGCCGAAGACCCAGCCGCCGCCGCTGTTTGCCACGATAGAGCCGATGCCTTTCGACTCAACCAAAACGCCGTTCTCGTAGATTTTAACGGACGTGGCGTCCTCAACTACGGTGGCGATTTTCCAGGCTCCGGTTGAAACCGGGGTGCCGACGGTGGCGAAGTTACCCGCATCGGATTTGATATTGGTGGTGGTCACAGTCGCTACGGCATAAAGATTGGCGAAGCCGCCCACTTGATGAATGAGCTGACAACGGGCGGCCGCCCCCGCAGGGAATGTGGTCTTATAGACGATGGTCGTGGTGAAATTGGTGTAGGCGGAATTGAAGGGCAGCGGGCTTTGGAGCCAGTTCAAATTGGCGCTGGTCAAGCCATCGCCTGTGAAGTGAGCGACGGAATAGCCGTTCAACACATTGGTCGAGTAAGTGGGCCGTTGGGTGCCGGTGCCATTCGTGGCGTTATAGCCGCCGGTGGACGAATCTGTCCAATAGGTAATCGGGCTGGCGGCCACGGTGTTGGTCAGACCTTCCGGCTTGAGCCAGAGTTGCAGGTTGTTCGTGCTCTGGGCTTGGAGCAGACTGCCGACGCCGGACAACAGAATAGCCAGCGCGGCCAAGGATGATATTTTACGCATAGTTTGTTTGAGGGTTGAGTTGAGGGACACTAAATTTTTTAATACCGCCGGACTGGGCAAATGGTTCAATACCATTTGAAAGTAAATTCATTCGTCTGGGTCAGCGAACGGTCTTCCACATGGCTATCCATGAACACAATGTTGACGCGTCCGCCGGGAGAAGTTTTGCCGTGCTTGAAACCGGCGCGGTAGATGGGCTTGTTGTTGACGTAATTCCACTTCGTGAAAAAACCATTCCGCCACGGCATCGCCACAAAGCCAGAATCCCACGCCACATCCGAAATGAGCAACGTCTCCGTGGCGCGCTGCACGCCGGTCAATTTGGCCGCCCCCGCATAGGCGAAGCCGCCATCCACCACATCGGTGCCATTCACGCCCATGCCCGTGGCGCTGTTCATGCCGTAGCTCACCTTCCAAGGCGAAGCACCGCCAGGGGGATTCAAGGCCGGGTCAGTGTTTAACTCTTCCCGCAGGCGGATCGGACAGGAAAAAACACTTTTAGCAAAGTCACTGGTATCCGTCGAACTTCCCGCCACAAAATCCGCATTCTTAATGTAGGGCGTGACCAGATACATCCAGTTGTTTTTGTTCGGGTCAGAAATCGTCGGAACGTGGGCGTAAGGCAACCGATCGCCGCTGTCGCTGCAATACAAATAAGTGGCCATGCCCGATTGGCGCAGGCTGTTTTTGCAGGCGATGCCGTAGGCTTTCTCTTTCGCCTTGGCCAGTGCGGGCAACAGCATTGCCGCCAAGATGGCGATGATGGCGATGACCACCAGCAGCTCAATCAAAGTGAACGCAGACAAACGGGACTGGTTTGAAGCGGCGGGCGGAACTGGTAAAGTGTTCCCTAAAAAATGGTTTGATGAATGGGGAGTATTCACGGGTTTTGGTTTGTGTTATGAGACTACGACGCGACTGGATTACAAACAATACCCCCAAACTGGTGTATCAATTATTCACGAAACTTCATCACCGCCTCCGTGCGCGAACGCACGTGGAGCTTGGCGTAAATGTTTTTCAAGTAAGCGTGAATTGTTTCCACAGACAGCCCCAGCGCCTCGGCCACTTCTTTATTGCTGTAGCCTTGCGCCACATAGCCCAGCACTTCTGTTTCGCGCTTGGAAAGATTTTCCGCCGGCTTGGCCGATGCTCCTTGCTGCTGAAATGATTGAACCACTTTGCGGGCGATGTAATTCGACATCGGTGCACCGCCGTGTTGCACATCTTGAATGGCCTGCAAAATTTCATCCGCCGGCGAACGCTTGAGTAGATAGCCGTTGGCGCCCATTTGCAGCGCGCGAAAAATCCGGTCGCTGTCATCATACACCGTGAGCATGATGATGTGGATTTTCGGGAGCAACTGCTTCAACTGCCGCGTGCATTCCACGCCCGACATCTTCGGCAGGTTGATGTCCATCAGCACCACATCGGGTTTTAATTTCGGCATCCCTTCAATCGCCGCCTCGCCGCTGGTGAACGCGCCGAGGCATTTGAACTCCGGTTTCTCCCGCAGCATCGCCTGCAAGTTTTCGCGCGTCTTGAAATCGTCTTCCACAATGGCAATCGTGATGGGCATAAAAAATCAGGCGTTCAAGCTTTTCAACGGCACGGTGAAAAACAATTCCGTGCCGGTGGCCGGTGCGCTTTCCACCCGTAAATTTCCGCCGAGCGCGGCCAGCCGTTCACGCATATTCACGAGGCCGTTTTGGCCGGGCTGGGCGACGGTCGGCGGCAGGCCGCGACCGTTATCCCGGATGGAAATTACGAGGCTCGTTTCAGAAAGCTGCACGGCGATCCAAATTTCTGTCGCTTCAGAATGTCGAGCGGCATTGTTGAGCGCTTCCTTCACCGCCAAGAACAAATGATGCCGCGCTTCCGTGGTCATCGAATACGTCGGCAGATTGGCGGGAATATCCAAGCGACAACGGATGGCGGTGGGCTTAAAAAATTCGTTGGCAAAGTGGGCGATGTAGTTCGCAAAATGTTCCAGCGAATCATTCTTCGGGTTCAACGCCCAAACGATCGCGTCCATCGCGGTCAAACTTTGCCGGGCATTGATGGCGATTTTTTCCAAATCCACCGTCACCGCTTCCGGCTGCGAAATATGTTTGCGCCCCAAATCCGCCAGCCAGCCGATGCTCGTGAGGTTCGCGCCCAACTCATCGTGAATGTCTCTTGCGATCCGCCCGCGCTCCTGTTCCAACGCATGTTGCTGCTCCAAAATTTCAATCCGCCGCTGCAACCGCCGCAACGCAAACCAGCGCACCATCAATGCCAACAGCACGACGCCCGCCACAACGGCCAGCGGCGGAAACCACCATGTCTGCCAGAAAAACGGCGCCACAAAAACGGTTAGTCCCGCGCCTTGTTCATTCCAGATGCCGTCCGCATTACTCGCGATGACCCGAAAGCGATGCGCCCCCGGCGAGACGTTCGTATAAATGGCGGTCGCTTCCGCACTCGGCGGACTCCAGTCCGCATTATCGCCATCCAACTTGTGCCGGTAGCGCACGCGTTCCGGCGCATCGAACTCCGGCGCGGAAAATTGAAACTCCAGAATCCGCACGCCCGCCGCCAGTTCCAGATCATTCTGCAATGGCTGGGATTCGCCGTTGCGCCGCACCGCCTCGATAAAAATGCTCGGCGGCTCATGATTACGCTTCATCGCGGTCGGCCAAAAACTGACCGCGCCTTTCACACTTGCAAACCAGAATTGCCCGCCGCGCGTGGCGAGGGCGGCGGGTTGAAATTCGCCGTTGAATTGAAAACCGTTCAACCCGTCGCTGTGGCCGTAGCTGAACGTTGGCAGCGAAGTCCGCTTGCCCTCCACGAACGCATTCAGCTCGTGCAACTCCACGCGAAACAATCCCCGGCTCGTGCCGCACCACATCCAGCCGAAACTGTCGAGCAGCAGGTTTTGAATCCCATCGTCCGGCAAGCCCGCCGCCGCCGTCACGCTTTTGAACCGCCCGTTTTTGAATCGCACCAAACCTGCGCCGGACGTGCCCAGCCAGATGGCCCCATCATCAGCGGCCAGCATGGCGCGAATGCATTCGCCCGCCGAATGGTCGTGGGGGAAATTTTGAAAGCGTCCATTGACCAGCTTGGCCAGTCCGCCGTCGGCCGTGCCGACCCAGATGTTGCCCGCCAGATCTTCGGCCACATCGCGCACCGCCTTGTCCGGCAAACCATCATTCACCGTGTAGAGCCGTAGCGTTTCGCCTTCCAGACAATACAGCCCATCCAAATACGATCCCGCCCAAACCCGGCCCGAACTGTCCACGCGCAGACAATTCACAAAACGAATCGGCATGCCCAAATCCTGCGTGAACATCCGAAATTGCCCGTTGCGCCAATAAAAAAGTCCTTCATTCTGCGTCCCGATCCAAACACCGCCCACCGCATCCGCTGCGAGGCACAGCGGATTGATTTCCGGCCAGCCATCGGCCACGCCAAAAACTTTTACCACGCCGTTGCTCCAATAGCTCAAGCCCCGGTCTTGCGAGGAAATCCAAATCCGTTTTTGCGTGTCCTCTGCAAAAGAAAAAACGCGGTCGTTGGGCAACCCTCGTTTACTGTCCAGCGCTTTGAACTGCCGCGTCCGAACCAAATCCAACCCGCCGCCCTGCGTGCCAACCCACAGATTGCCCGTGCGTTCTTCCGTCAGGCACAAAATATTATTGTGCGAGGTGGGAACGGATTGAAAACGCCCGCCAAACCAGCGAAATAAACCTTTCGCACTCGTGCCAATCCAAATGGCGCCCGCGCGATCTTCGAGCAAATCGCGGACATTCACCTCGCCCACCGACCACGGCAGCGCGGTGATTTCCACCGGCGTTCCACCCGGCTCCACCCGGTAAAGTGCCCGGGGCGTCGTCATCCAAACACCGCCCGCCCGCGCTGCGGTAATGCAGAGCGACGGCGGCAAATTCGTCGCCACGGCCAAAAATTTATTATCCCGAAAAAATCCCAGCGTGCCGCCGCTCGCCAGCCAGACCGTGCCTTCGCTGTCGCTGACCAACGTGGAAGTCCGCAACGGACCCGGCACGGGAATCCCCAGAGATTTTGTCGTGCCGGCGAAAAGCTGATCCACTTCGCCCTCCAGCGAAACCGTCCAAATCCTTCCAATCGCATCCGAACATAAGCTGTAAGCGCGATGGTGATCTGGCTGACCATCCACCGGCAGCGCCTCGAAAATTCCACCCTGCCGCGTCAGCACACCGCCGGATTCCAACGCCACCACCACCTTGCCATCCGGCGCGTGGCTCATGCGCCACACGCTTACTTTGACCGCACCCGTCAAGCCGGGCGTGAAGCCGGAAACAAATTTGCGCCCGTCAAAACGCATCAGCCCATTGCGCGTGCCGACCCAAAGAAAGCCATCCGCCGTCTGCGCCACCCCATGCACATCGTTGTTGGGCAAGCCTTCCTCGGTCTGCCAGCTCTGATATAAAAAACCGGCAGAAACTTCGACCACATTCGTCTCCGCCACCGCCAAGGCTGGTCGCAGAAAAAATAATCCCCACCCGGCCAATAAAATCAGCCCGGTAAAACTTTTCAATTTGTGCGACGACATTCGATTCAGACTACGCCCTTGTTTGCTTTCATCAGCAGATGCCATTTTAACCCGACTTTTTCAAAGCGAAAGCCCAAGCTGACCATGACGATTATTTTGACCGCTGCCAAGTTGTCATGTGCATCCCGAAGCGGGCAATACACCCGTTTGGGGGGGTTGTTCTACCTCCGTCATTTACCGGAAGATATATTTATGTCTGCCCAGTTGAAATCCATTCCCCAATCCAGAAGTTTGCTCGTCATTGCTTTCTTCCATCTGCTTGTCGCCGGACTGCTGTTGCCAACCTCGGTGCTCGCGCGACCGACGCTTGATGCCGCCGACTTCGGCCTCACCAACCTCGCGCCGGATGCGGATGCCACGCCCGTTTTCCGTCGCGCCATCGAGGCTTGCCGAAAACAAAATGCCGCTGGCTTGAAAATTCCTGCGGGCAACTGGCACCTTTTTCCCGATTACGCCTTCGAGCAAACGCTCGCCGTCGCGAACAACGATCCCGGCATCAAACGCGTCGTCTTCGCGCTGGATAATTTTGACGGCTTCACGCTGGCCGGCGTCGGCGCGAATTTCATTTGCCACGGCGAGATGATTCCTGTCAGCGCGGAGAATTCGCGCAAGCTGACGTTGCGCGGTTTCACGATTGACTGGGAGCGGCCGTTCAATTTTCAAGGCCGTGTCATCGCCGCGCATTCCGAACTCAACGCGTTCGACGTGGCCGTGAGCGACGAGGTGATTTATGAAATTCGCGGCCAGCGGCTCGTCTTCATGGGCAAACCGCCGCGCACGCCGGACAGTTGGAAAGAATGGGCACCACAGACGACCGAACTGCTGACATGGCAGCACAATTTGCAGTGGAATATGTGGTTTGATGAAAAGACCCGCAGTCCGATTCCCGGCGAATTTTTGTGGAGCTTGAAACCTGATCCGCGCGTGGAAGAAATTTCGCCGCGCGTCGTCCGCATTTTTGACGCGCTGAACCAACTGCCCACGCCCGGCATGATTCTGACCGTCAATGGCATGATGGAGCCGAACCGAACCGCGCCCGCCATCCGCATTTCCGGCTGCACCGATCTGCTGGTTGAGGACGTAACCATTCACCACGCGAGCGGCATGGGCTTGATCGTGCAACGCACCGATGGTCTTACCGTGCGGCGGCTGCAAGTCGTCCTGCCGCCGGGAAAAAATCGCTATGTCACCACCACGGCGGACGCCACACATTTCAACGGCTGTCGCGGCAACATTCTGCTGGAAGACTGCACCTTTGAAAACATGCTGGATGACGCGGCGAACATCCACGGCTGCTTTGTCCGCATCGAAAAACAGCTCGGCCCGAAAACAATTTTGTGCCGTCGCATTCACAGCCAGCAACGCGGCTTGATCGTGGCCGAACGCGGCGACCGCATCCGCTTCGTCACCAGCCGCGACCTGCAAGCCTACGGCGACGCGAAGGTTG
>JANOBC010000045.1:0-40616 GCA_031411455.1 Limisphaerales bacterium | reverse complement strand
GCCAGCGATACGACCCGGCGTATTACGAGTTGGTTCGCGGCGGCTGGAGTCACGACCATTGCGAGATTTGTTGGTGGTCCTTGTCAGAGGGAGGTGACGAGGAGCACTCCGTTGGCTACACCGATGGTCGGCGGTGGATTTGCAGCGAGTGTTATCATCAGTTCATTGAGACGACAGCATGACAACGCGGCCTAATATGGAGATAGGCCGAAGTTTTTATTTGCTTCAACTCCGCTGAATCGTCCCCTGCTTCACCGTCCAACGCTGCAACTCTTTTCCCAGTTCACTCGGCCAGTTCTCATCCGTGCAGGTCAGGAACACCTGCCCGCTCGCCTCACGCGAGCGCGCGAGCAACGGCAGCAGACCGCTCCGCCGCTTCACGTCCAACTCGCCCATCACATCATCAATCAGCAGCACCGGCGGCGAGCCGTGGATGCCCGTGAGAAATTCCGCCTGCGCCATCTTCAACGCAATCGCCAGCGTCCGCTTCTGCCCCTCGCTGCCGAACTGCGCGGCGGATTTTCCGTTCTGCAACAACGACAAGTCATCGCGATGCGGCCCGACCAGCGTGGCGCGAAACGTTTTCTCCCGCGCCCGCGACGACGCGAGTTCCACCGCAAAATCCTGCTTCACGCTCGGCTGGTATTCGATGCGTAATTCCTCCGCGTCATTTGAGATACGGCGATAGGCGAGACGAGCGAGCGGGGAAAATTTCGGCACCAGTTCGCGACGGGCGCGGATGAGTTCGTTGCCCAGCTTCACGAGTTCGGCAGAAAAACTTTCCAGCGCCGCCTCGTCCGTGACGCGCGCCTTCAAGAGCGCATTGCGCGCGCGAACGCTGTGCATGTAACGTTGGAGCAACGCGAGATAACCCGGCTGCGTCTGCGCCAGCAGCAGATCAATGAACCGCCGTCGCGAACGCGACGAACCTTTCACCAGTTGCAGATCTTCCGTGCAGAAAACCACCGTCCGCAGCGCGCCAAAATAGTCCGTGAGTTTTTTTACCGGCTGATTGTCGAGCGCAAGTTTCCGTTCGCGCGCTGACCAGTAGATTTTAATCTCATGCTCACCCTGCCCCACCACATTGCCACCGACGAAATAACCTTTCGCGCCATGCCGAATCATCTGCGCGCCGCCCACGCCGCGAAAGGAACGCAGCGTGGCCATGAGGTAAACCGCTTCAAGGATGTTCGTCTTGCCCTGCGCGTTGTCGCCGAGCAAAAGATGGAAGCCCGGCGAAAAGTCCGCATCCAACCGCGCGTAGTTGCGGAAGTCGCGGAGTCGCAGATGAGCCAGATGCACGCGGAGAAAATGAAGGGCAGACGCCTCATCCGCGAGTTTTTTCGACAGTTGGAAAAATTCTTTCGGGTCTTTCGCCGTTGCGAGGATGGAAGAAAGGAAATTCCCATTCACCCGGCAGCCCTACCCAAAGTGCGATCAGCTACGCGCCCGCCTTTTCTTTTAGTTGGTTCACCGCTAAACTTTTCCGCGTGACGCCCGCCGCCGCCAAACAACGCCACGCGCAACTTGCCGATGAAATTCGCCGGCACGACCACGCCTATTACGTCGAGGGCGAGGCAAAAATTTCCGACCGCGAATACGACGCGCTGTTCAGCGAGCTTCAGGCGTTGGAGAACAATTTTCCTGACCTCGCCACGCCGGAATCTCCCACGCAGCGCGTCGGCGGTGCGCCCAGCGAAAAATTTGTGCGCGTGAAACATCTCGTGCCGATGCTCTCGCTCGACAAAGTTTCCGCCAGCGATTCGCCGACCAAAGAGGAGATGCCCGACCGCGACCAACGCAATCGCGCGCAGGACGAGAACACGCTCGCCGAACTTCGCGCGTTCGATGCGACCATCTGCAAGCAGCTTGGCCGTGACCAAGTTCAATACGTCATCGAGCCGAAAGCGGACGGCGTTTCCATCAGCCTGCACTATCGCGAGGGCAAGCTCGCGCTCGGCGTCACGCGCGGCGACGGCGCGGAAGGCGATGACATCACGGCCAATCTCAAGACGCTCCGCTCGATTCCGCTGGAGTTGGGTAGTGGGACAGGCGTCTCGCCTGTTCAGTCAGTGTCAGGAAAAAATTCTAAAACCAAACAAGAACTCGACAGGCAAGATGCCTGTCCCACTTTGCTCGAAGTGCGCGGCGAGGCTTACATGACGATCAAGGAATTTGACGCGTTCAATGCCAAGCTTGCCGCCGCCGGTGAAAAAACTTTGCCCAATGCGCGCAATGGAACCGCTGGCACGCTCAAGCAACTCGACCCCAAGATTGTCGCCCAGCGCCCGATTCGCGCGGTGTTTTATGCGACTGGCGCGATTGATGGCATTGAGTTCAAGACCCATTCCGAGATGCTCGAAGCGCTCGCCAAGTTTGGTTTGCCCACGCAAAAAATATGGTGGGTCTGCGATGGGATTGAGGAGGTTTTGAAAATTTACCGCGAGAAAATCGTCGCGCATTACGACGAGGACAAGGATTTGCGGCGGCAGTTGCCCTACGAGATCGACGGCATCGTGCTCAAGGTGAACACGCTCGCGGATTGGGCGAAGATTCCCGGACGCAGCCGCGCACCAGGTTACGCCATCGTCCACAAACCCGTGCCGTGGATTACGCCAGCGGAAACGATTCTCAAAGCCATCACGATTCAAGTCGGCCGCACCGGCGTGCTCACGCCCGTGGCGGAACTGGAACCGGTGTTCGTGCAAGGCTCGACCGTTGCGCGCGCGACATTGCACAACGAGGATGAAATCCGCCGCAAAGACATTCGCATCGGCGACACCGTGGTCATCCGCAAAGCGGGCATGGTCATCCCGGAAATTTTTGAGGTGATGAAAACCAAACGCCCGCCCGGCGCGAAGGAGTTTGATTTGTTCCAACACGTCGGCGGGAAATGCCCGGCGTGCGGCGGGCCGATTGCGAAGGATATAAAAGCCGGAGGGACGAGTTCCACGAGTCCCAAATCAAAAAACGAAAGCCAGGGAATTAGTCAGGGACTCCCGGAGCTCGTCCCTCCGAGCGTTGATGAAGAAGTCGCCTGGCGTTGCCAGAACATTGCGGGCTGTCCGGCGCAACTCACGCGGCGCGTGGAATACTTCGCCGCACGCAAGGCATTGGACATCGAATCGCTCGGCGGCATCGTGGCGGAAAAACTTGTTGAACGCGGGCTGGTGAAAGACCCGCTCGATTTGTTCGATTTGAAACTGGAAGTGCTCGGCAAACTGAATCTCGGCACGGACGACGAGCCGCGCACGTTCGGCGAGAAGAACGCCACGAAGATTCTCGACGCACTCCAGCGCGCCAAGACCGCGCCGCTGTCCCGCTGGCTTTTTGCCCTCGGAATTCCAAATGTTGGCGAAGTAACTGCAATAGACATCGCGAAGTTCCACAATGATCTGGAACAAGTCGCTACTTCAAAAATGTTGGGAGAAATCAAAGCACTAGGAGATTTATATGCGGCCCTGACAGCCTGCTCTCCGCATACCGATAATTTATCTCAAGACGAAAAGTCCTCCCGGAAAGAACTGTTCAAAAAAACAAAACAAGAGCTTCTTGAATTTGGAAATCGATTGGTCGAAGCCGGCTGGGTTAAAAAAAGTGGGAACTGGGCAAAGCTAGAACAGGAGGGAAGTAAAGCTGTTCCAAGTTTTTTACCGCTAATTGACTATGTGCCTGCCGAAAATGTCCTTTCTTTTTTCAGCACGAAGCTGGGCAAGAAACTATTGAGCCGATTGCATGAACTTCACATCCATCCCGTTTCCTCCTCAAGATTAACGACAGAAGGAAAATTTTCCGGAAAAACCTTCGTGCTTACCGGCACGCTGCCAAGCCTGTCACGCGATGAGGCTTCGGAAATGGTTCGGGAAGCTGGCGGCAATGTCACTGGTTCAATCAGCACAAAAACAGACTTCCTGCTCGCTGGCGAAGAAGCGGGTTCAAAATTGGATAAAGCAAAAGAACTCGGCACAAAAATCCTAACAGAGAAAGAATTTCTGGAAATGTTGGGGCGAAAATCAAAGCCAAAAAACGAGCTGTTCTAAAATGCCAACGCAAAACAAAAAAGTTTATGTGCTGAAGCCCTATAAATCTTCAGCCAAGAACAAGTCTGCTAAACTCGTTCCCTCGTCGAAGGAATTTTTGGACACGCCTGCTCCTGAAATCATTTTTCAAGGCCGTTCCTTTTGTTTCACGGGAGTTTTTGATTTTGCCGATGGCGACCGAAATCAATGCGAGTCTGAGACCAAACTGCGCGGTGGATTTTGTTACGAGCGTCCCAACCGTGCACTCAATTATTTGGTTGTTGGAAATTATGCTGAACCTTCTTGGGGACATGGAAGTTTCGGAAGAAAAATCATGGCCGTGCTGGATTTCAAAAGTTCCGGCGCAAAATGCCAGATTATTTCCGAAGAACTCTGGTCAAAATCTTTGCAAACCACACCGGAATCACGGCAAGAGGGACAAGAGTCGATTCATGGTCACTCAAAAAGCGATCAGTTGGTTCAATTGCAGAAAGATTTGGACGAACTAAGAAAGCATCAATCATTAATTGTTGATGCGTTCAAAAAGGAATTAAAACCAGAAAATTATCGGAAGGTTGTTGAACTCCTTCGCACGTTGGGAGTAAAAATTTAATTTGGTTAGGTTTCCACTTGCCGTCGCGGGAGTTCTATGTGAAAACACGTTGGCAACGAATGAAAACCAAGGCTGACATCGTCGCAAACTGGCTGCCGCGTTACACGGGCACGCCGCTCAAGGATTTCGGCAAGCACATCCTGCTCGTCAATTTCAACAACTACGTGGAGATGTTCGCCAAGTGGCACAAGGTCCCCATTCGCGGCGCGGACAAGCCGATGCCCAACGCCACGGCGAATGGCATCACAATCATCAATTTCGGCATGGGCAGCGCGAGCGCGGCAACGATCATGGATTTGCTTTCGTCCATCAAACCCGAAGCGGTGTTGTTCCTCGGCAAGTGCGGCGGGTTGAAGCACGTCGCGAAACTCGGTTCGCTCGTCTTGCCCATCGCGGCGATTCGCGGCGAGGGCGCGTCGAATGATTATTATCCGCCGGAGGTTCCCGCGTTGCCCGCGTTCAGTTTGCAAAAAGCCATCTCCACAACCATCCGCGATCACAAGCGCGATTACTGGACGGGCACAGTTTACACGACGAACCGCCGCGTGTGGGAACATGACAATGAGTTCAAAAAATATCTAAAGAAGCTCCGCTGCATCGGTATTGATATGGAGACAGCGACGATTTTTATCACGGGTTTCCACAACGAAATCACGACGGGCGCGTTGCTGCTCGTGAGCGACCAACCGATGACGCCGGACGGCGTGAAGACGGCCAAGAGTGATGAGAAGGTGACGCAGGTGTTTCTCGACAAACATCTGCGCATCGGGATTGATTCATTGAAGCAGCTCATCAACGGCGCGCTGACGGTAAAGCATCTGCGGTTTTAGTTTCAGAAAACAAAGCAGGACGCTCGCCCCACCGGCTTTCAAACTGACCCACTGGGATGCTCGACAGTTTTCCCTTCCGTTGTTAGCGTTTGTCCATGAATTTTCTCGTCACCGGCGGCGCGGGCTTTATCGGCTCGCACGTTTGCGAACGCCTCCTGCATGATGGCCATGCCGTCTGGGCGTTTGATGAGCTGAATGATTTCTACGACCCGCAGCTCAAGCGCGCGAATCTCCGCGACATCCAGTCGCTCGCCAAGCCCTTTGAATTTTTCCATGGCGACCTGTGCGACGTGGAAGCGGTGAATGAAATTTTTTCGTCCGTGAAGTTTGATCAGGTCATTCACCTCGCCGCCCGGGCCGGGGTGCGGCCGAGTTTAGAGCAACCGGCGTTGTATCAGCGCGTGAATGTCGAGGGCACGGTGAACCTCCTCGAAGCCGCGCGGAAAACCGGCGTGAAAAAAATCACACTCGCGTCGTCGTCGTCGGTTTATGGCGTGAATGCCAAGGTGCCATTCAGCGAGAGCGACCCGATTTTTTCTGCCATCTCGCCTTACGCGGCCAGCAAGCTCGCGTGCGAGGCGCTGGGTCACACGTATCATCACGTCTATAAAATGGATGTGGCGATGGTGCGTTTCTTCACGGTCTATGGCCCACGCCAGCGGCCGGATTTGGCGATTCACAAATTCACGCGGCTGATTGATGCGGGCAAACCGATTCCGGTTTTCGGCGATGGCTCGACAGCGCGCGACCACACTTTTGTCAGCGACATTGTGCAAGGCGTCATCGCTTGCACGACCAGAGAATTTGGTTTCGACATCTTCAACCTCGGCGAATCGCAGACGGTGAAATTGTCCGCCCTCATCGCGCTCATCGAGTCGGCGCTGGGCAAGACAGCCATCATTGACCGCCAGCCATTGCAGCCCGGCGATGTGCCGGTGACGTATGCCGACATTTCCAAGGCCCGCGCGAAGCTGGATTACCATCCGCAGGTGAAGGTGGAAAAAGGAATTCCGCTTTTTGTTGATTGGTTCCGCAAAAACCGGCAGAAGTAAGCGCCATCAAGGCAAACTAAATGAGCAAACCTACCGTCACCCGTCCGTCTTTGAGCACCGCGCTGACCGCGTGGCAGAAATCCCTTGCCGCCGCCGGCCTGCCTGCCGACGTGTTGTGGATTTTTCCCGAGAACCTATGCATCGAAAAGAACGCCATCACCAATAGTTTGCGCGTGGGGTTCCAGACGAAGTTCACGCCGCCGGATGACGATGCGTTGGAGATCGCCTACGACATTTTTTCCGAGACGGCGGCGCGGATCGTTTTTTACCGGCTCGGCACAGCGGGAAAAAAATCCGTGTGCATCTTGCTCTGCGATCCGTTGCTGGAACAACGCCAAGAACGCGATGGTTTCTCGCGGCACGAGGAGTGGAACATTTCCTTCCGCACGGGAACAGCGGGCGACATCGAGGAGGTCAGTGACCTGACGCGCTGGGTGCGCCGCCTCAAGCGCAACCGCGCACTGAACGATTACGACTTCGGGATGGCGCTGGCGACGATTGACGAAATCAAACTGCACGGGCGTCCGCTGCTGCCGTTCGAGCGGATGGCCGACAAGCTCGTCACCAACTTGCGGCGTAAGCTGGGGCAGGATTGAATAGCTGGGGAATTAATTCAGGCTGCTGATTGCTGGCAACTGACGTCACGCGTCGTCGCCCGCCAACTTTGGTAGAAAATCTTTTTTGACCGCGCGCCAGCAGCAGCCTACGCTGCGACCATGCGCGGCGAACTGGCAAAGGCGTTTCAACTGACGGGCACGCAAGTGTTCCGGCACGCGGTCACACCCAAATCCTACGCCGACCGATTGGGGCGAAAATTATTTCTCGCGCTGCTCACCATTCAGGGTCTCGGGGCGTTCGCGCTCATCACGCTCGGCGTCATGATTAAAAAATTTTCCGTGGCGCGCAGTGTGGTGCAGCCGCAGGTGCGGGCGGAGATTTCCCGTTCAGGCTCGGCGTTGATGCCGCTGTTTATTTTCGTCGCGCTGGCTTTGGGATTCGTCGTCGTCGGGCAGGCGGTTTCCGCGCTGGCACGGCTGGGGCAGACGAATTATCTCGGCTCCACGATGGTCATCGTCATCGTGCGGGAACTCGGCCCGCTGCTAACGGCGATGCTCGTGCTGGCACGCGTCGGCACGGCGAACGTCATCGAACTCGGCACGGCGCGGGCGCTCGGCGAAGTCGAGGCGCTGGAGGCGCTGGGGATTGACCCGGTGCATTACCTCATCGTGCCGCGCGTCATCGGGATGGCGCTGGGAATTTTTTCACTGACGATTTATCTCATCCTCGGCGCGCTGGCGAGCGGGTATCTGTTTGCGTTTTTGCAGGACGTGCCGCTGACGCCGGGCGATTACTTGAAACAAATTACGGGCGCGCTGAACTGGCTGGACTTCGCGCTGCTGGCGTTGAAGACGGTGACGTTCGGCTTTTTCATCGCCATCGTGACCTGCTACCACGGCCTCGCGCAACCGTTGCGGCTGGAGGATGTCGCGCGCGTGGCGGTGCGCGCGGTGACGCAGGGCGTCGTGGTATGCGTGCTGATTGATGCCATTTTCATCATACTTTATCTCGTGACATGAACGAAACCACCTTCAACCCAGCCGTCATCGAAATGCTTGGCGCGGATATCACCGCGCTGCGCGATGCGTCGTTCACGGTCGTAGAGAACGTAGAGTGGACGGTGCAGCCAGGCGAGTTCTGGGTCGTCGCGGGCCAGCAACATTCCGGCAAGATCCACTTGCTGCTGCACGCGGCGGGTTTGATGATGCCAGCACGCGGGATGTGCCGCCTGTTCGGCTGCGACACGCGCGAGTTTGACGAGGAGCAAATCGCCGAGCGGCTGCGCGTGGGCATTGTTTTTGCGGATGGACGGCTGTTCAACCAGTTGAGCATCGCGGAGAACGTGGCGTTGCCGCTGCGTTACCATAAAAATCTAGCGGAGGCGGAGGCGGCGCGCGCGGTGGAGTTGCTGCTGGAATTGCTGGAGCTGACGCCGTTCGCGAATTCCACGCCGGGCAGCCTCGCATCCAGTTGGCGGCAACGGGCAGCCCTGGCACGCGCGCTGGTGCTCAAGCCGGAATTGCTGCTGCTGGATAATCCGCTGGGTGGCCTCGGCGTGCGGCCCCGGCAATGGCTGCTGAAATTTCTGGAGCAGCTTGCCACCGGCCATGAATTTTTTGGCGGTTGCCCGATGACCATCGTGGTGACGACGGATGATTTGCGCGCATGGCAGCATCCGAAACGGAAGTTCGCCGTGCTGCACGAGGGAAATTTTTCCGGGCTGGGCGCGTGGAACGGCGAGGACTTTGCCCGCAGTCCCGCCGTAAAAGAATTGCTGGCCGAGCCGGTTGAGACCAACCTTTGAAAAACTTGGTAGGGTGAACCTGCCGGTTCGCCAAAAGGCGGCGCGGCAAAGCCGCCCTACCTGTGAACATTGAAATAATTTTATGCCACTGCAAGATTTGACTCCGCAACTCCGCACGCGCCTGAACCGCGTGGAGAAGTCCGTGGGCTGGTTCGTCTTCCTCGCCCTCGCGCTGCTGCTATTTGGTTTTGGCTACTACATTTACCACACGGCGGAGCGCAAGGGGTGGTTCGTGGAGAAAGCCCAGTTCCGCACCTACATCCAAAGTTCTGCCGGGCTGAAAGTCGGCGACCCGGTGCTGATGATGGGTTCGGAGGTCGGGAAAATTACTTCCATCAAGCCTTGCCCGCCGGATGACCGCAGAAATGTCGAAGTGCATTTTGAGATTAAAGCGCCGGGCTTTCGCTACATCCGTTCCGGTGGCTCGTATGTGAAAGTCAACGGTGGTTTCCTGGGGCAAAGTCAATTGGAAGTGACGCGGGGCAAGATTGGAACCTTTGCCGTCACCGTTACCCAGCCCGTTTTCCACAAGACGATTGATGAATTGCGCGTCTTGGTCGCCACGGAAACGAACCAGTGGCAGCTCTCACAATACGTTTATGACAGCCACTCGAATATCGTCTTCATTCCCTATCAGCCCTACGATGGACTCACGCTCTCAAACCTCGACCTGCTCGCGTCGCTGAATCTCGAATCGAATTCCGTCTATGCTTACAATAACCGGGCAAAGGGTAAAAATGTTGTCGGCGTGTGGCGTGAGGAATTGCAGCGCTACGAAAGCTACGATCATCTGAAGGATCCACCCGTGGAGTTGCGCGCGGCTGAATCCGTCCCGATTGCGGAGCGGCTGGATACCATCGTCGGACAGGTGCAAGGTGCGATCCCGGGAATTCTCGCGCTCACCAATCAGCTCGCGACCATCTTAAACAACGCCGTGGTCGCCACCTCCAATTTGAACACCACGCTCACTCTCGCAAGCTCCGCCCTCGCGACCGCCGGGCCGATGCTCACGAACTTGAACGACATCACCGGCGGTTTGCGCGAGCCGGGCAGCCCGCTGCTGTGGGCGTTGGGAACCAATGGAAATCTCCAAGTGCAAGGCGCGTTGACCAATTTGAATTCATTGCTCGTGAACGTGGACACAAACCTTGCCCCGCTCATCTTCAACCTCGCGCGCATCACCGGCGAGTTGAGCCAGCAAATCCGGGGTAACACCAATTTGGTGGGGGGAATCTATAAGACCATCATTGATACGGATGATTTGGTGCAAGGCTTGAAGCGCAACTGGCTGCTACGCTCGTCCTTCAAAACGAACCAGCCGCCGACGAGGAAGAAGTAACTCTTCCGCGGCGGCGGCTTAGGGCGTTCCGGGAGATTTTTATTTCGCGAGCAGGCAGACCAGCCCGACGAACGCGGTCAGAAAACCGACGACCAGCGCCCCGTCAATAAATCCGAAATGCGACTCTTGACGTTTGTTCTGCGGCAGCAAACCGATCTGGTCAACTCCGCTTTTTTCACGCACGGTAAAATTTGTGTTTGTCATACGGGAATTAATTCAGCAAATGGCAGGCCAACTGTTTTTTTCCGTCCCTTCAAATAAAACCGCCCCGCCCCGTCCGTCCGCGTCTTGAGATGTGACACAACTGACAACTTTCCGAACGCCGCCACGGAGCGCGGACGACCCGTCCGCCCGCTAGCCAAGAAATGTCTGGTTTGCAGCATAAAGGCGGGACACCTCGACTGCTTCGCCGCGAGATTTCTTGACCGCCACCCACTTTGCTGTTTGCCTAACGGCCATGAAAAAATTTCTCCTCCCCACTATCCTAGCCGTTTCCATGTTTTCCGCCCGCGCCGGCTGGTTGGAACAACTTGGCCTGAATAAAACTTCGACCAACGCCGTTGCCACGAACACAACCTTGACCTCAACCGCAGTCAACGCCCTGTCGGATACGCAGGTCGCGGGCGGACTCAAGGACGCGCTCGGCAAGGGCTTGCAAAACGCCATCGCCAACCTCGGCCACGACGGCGGTTTTCTAAATAACGCGGCGGTGAAAATTCCGCTGCCGGAAAAATTGCAGTCGGTGGAAAAAGCTTTGCGCGCGGTGAAGCAGGAAAAACTCGCAGATGAATTCGTCACCACCATGAACCGTGCCGCCGAAGCCGCCGTGCCGCAGGCCGCGTCCGTCTTTGGCGACGCCGTGAAAGGCATGTCCATCGCGGATGCGAAGGCCGTTCTCACCGGCCCGCAGGATTCCGCCACGCAATACTTCCGCCGCACCACGCAGACAAATCTTTACGCAAAATTTATGCCCATCGTGCAGGCCGCCACCGCCAAGACCGGCGTGACCAGCTCCTACAAAAACATGATGGCAAAAGTCGGCGGCAGCGGCAGCACCGGATTCAGCAGCGCGCTCGGCGGGCTGTCAAAAAATTATCTCGGTGCAGACGCGCTGGACGTAGACGCGTATGTAGCGAACAAAACTCTGGACGGCCTCTTCAAAATGATTGCCGACGAAGAAAAGAAAATCCGTGAGAACCCACTGTCCCGCACGACCGACCTGATGCAAAAAGTTTTCAGCGCGGTGGGAAAATAACCGCAACTCGAATCGCTTCCCCCTCTCCCCTTGAAAGGGGTTGGGGTGAGGGGTGGAATTACGCCCAACAGCGTCAGGCGACGGAAGAGTTGGATGACCGCGCTTGAAGTTTGCCCGCCGCCAGTGCCTGCTTCGCAGGTAAAATTTATCGCAGCGCGACAAATGCCACCATCCAAGCAATCACACGGCCTTCACGGCATATTCCGACGCAACCAATTCCGATGGCATTCCTGTTTATTGGTGTCCATTCGTGATTTATTCCCGCGCCGAAAAATGTTTTCATCCGCGCATGGTTCCGTGCGTGATATTTGAAGACGAACACCTGCTAGCGGTTCACAAGCCCGCCGGCTGGAACACGCACGCGCCATCACCTTACGCTGGCGAAGGAATTTATGAGTGGCTGAAAAATCGCGAACCGCGCTGGGCCACGCTGGCGATCATTCACCGGCTCGACAAAGAAACCAGCGGCATCCTCGTCTTCGGCAAAACGCCGCTCGCCAACAAGTCGCTCACGGAACAATTCACCGCTCGCCGCGTCCATAAAAAATACCTCCTGCTCACGGACAAGCCCGTTCCAAAAAAAGAATTCACGGTGAAGACTCCCCTGCTCCGCATCGGCGAGAAATACGCGAGCCGTTCCGGTGGAGAAATAGCCGAGACAAAATTCACGCCCATCACGGATGCCAAGTTTGCGATTTCAGGATTGAAGATGGTTCACGCCGAACCGTTCACCGGCCGCACTCATCAAATCCGCGTCCACGCGGCGGAGAGCGGTTTTCCGATTCTCGGCGACACACTTTACGGCGGCACGGCATCCTCGCGGGTTTATTTGCACGCGGGAGAAATTGAGTTCACTCATCCCGTCACCGGAAATTCACTGAAGCTGTCTGCGCCTGTGGATTTCGACCGCGAACCACGTCTCGCGCTGCGCGAGGCGTGTGTTTCCACCGGAGCGCGGGTCTGCGGCCCGCAGCACTTCCGAACATTTCAAGACGCTTCAATTGATTTTGCAAGCGCCCCGATTGGCGAGGCCGCTGCGGGTCACAGACCCGCGCTCCATCAGACCAACGCCTTCCGCCTAATCCACGGCGCGAGCGACGGCTGGCCGGGCTGGTTCGTGGAAAAACTCGGCGACTGGCTGCTCTCGCAGGCGGAAGGTGAATTGAATCCGGCGCAGCGCGAGGAACTGGCGCGGCTGGCAAAAGTTTTCAACTCGCGCGGTGCGTATCACAAGATTCTTTCCCGCCATGTCCGCCAATCCAAAACCTCTGACGCCTCCCCGCAACTTGTCCTCGGCGAAGCTGCGCCGGAACGATTTGAAATTTTGGAAAACGGCATCCGCTACGAGATGAGTTTCAACGAAGGCTATTCCGTCGGTTTGTTTTTAGATCAGCGCGACAACCGCCGCCGCCTGCTCACCAGCCACATCGCCGCCGATTTTGACCTTGGGCCTTGGACTTCGGACTTTGGACTTTTGAACTGCTTCGCCTACACCTGCGGTTTCTCCGTCTGCGCGGCCAAGTCCGGTGCGCGGACGACGAGCCTCGACCTCTCGAAAAAATATCTCGAATGGGGCAAGCGTAACTTCGCGCTCAACGGCCTCGACCCGGCGGCGCATGATTTTATTTTTGGCGACACGTTCGACTGGCTGCGGCGGCTGGCAAAGAAAGGCCGCGCGTTCGATGCCATCGTGCTTGATCCACCGACATTTTCGCAGTCGAAGGAGAACGGCGTGTTCCGCGTGGAAAAAAACTTTGGTGACCTCGTGGCCGCCGCGCTGCCCGTTTTGAAACCCGGCGGAGTTTTGCTGGCCTCGACGAACGCGGCGGACTGGCCGCCGGAAAAATTTCTCACCAGCGTGGAAACCGCCGTGTGCGCGGCAAAGCGGAAAATTCTGAAACAACATTACGTCCCGCAACCGCCGGATTTCCCCGTCAGCCGCGATGAACCGGCGTATCTGAAAACGGTGTGGATGAAAATAAATTAAGCCAAAGATTCAAGCGCTTTTAGCGTTTTGCCTTCTTCCGTCCGCCACTCGGTCAACCCGTTTGCATTTCCACCACGAACGATTGCAGCGGCAGCACTCGGACTGTCGAATTCATAATCGCGTGCAAAAAAAAGATGTCCCCCATCAGCAACCAATATTTTGGATTCAAGTAAACGATTGCGGATTTTAATAATCCAACCGCCGCGCGTTGCAGCGGAATTACGAAGTTCGCCTGCGGCCTGTGAACCCTTGTAAACCACGAAGCCTTTTGCGCTACGCTGACCGCGAGCGGTCAGATTTTTAATTTTGCAAATCAGGCTGCTGTTTTTGACTGGCTGCTCCATCGGAACTAGCAAATCACAGCCCATTACAGGAAGCAATTGGCGGATGCGTGACAGAAAATCCTCCATCTCTCCGCGGTCAGCTTCGGGCAGTTTTGCCCCGCTTGTCTGGTCATTCTCAAGAGTGAACCGCCCAATCTTTATCGCTTCCTCAATAAGCGCACCTTCGAGAAATCGCACATGCGACTTGGTTAAGTTGTCATCCTTGCTAATAAAAACAATGACCTGAACCCAAAAATCTTTATCGCGATGTTGCTTGAGCCGCTTGCCAACATCTTCACCTTCTCCGATATATGCCTTCGGCTTATTTAGGGAAGCATCTGTGCCTATCAAGAAATAAATACCAGCCTTGCTAATCTCTTCGCGGCAAAATAAATCGTCAATCTTTGAACGCGGACAGGCGAGTGACATTCCGGTCCAATTGCCTATTTGAGCGGTTCTAAAACTTTGAGCATCTCCGCTGGGAAGGAAAAGAGTTATTTTTACTCCGGCCATATTCCAGCGAATTAGATCAAACGACGGATCACGCGTCAACCGTTCCCAATCAAATCGCCAGCAGCAGCCGTTTGATTTCCTTGAGCCGCGCCTTGGGTTCCTTCTTCGTGAGGCGCGGAAATTTGCCGCCGAGCTGGATGAAATTGCCGCGCTGCGTGATCTTCAATTTGTCTTCCTCGACTTCGATGCTGGTCACGGATTTTTCGCTGGCGAGAATTTTCAGTTCACCCACGGCCAGCAGCAGTTCCACCGGCGGCGGCAGCGGGCCGAAGCGGTCGCGCAATTCCTTCGTCAAACTTTCCAGCGCGGCCTTGTCCGTGGCCTGCGCGAGCTTGCGGTAAATTTCGATGCGATGCTGCGGCTCGGTGATGTAGGATTCAGGCAGCGAGACGTGGGGCGCGGGGCTTGAGGTTTTTCCGTCCTCGCGCCCATCGCCCACCGCCTCGCGACTTCCGCTCATTTCCAAAAAATCCAGTGCCACGCGCACTTCCACACGCGGCTTGACCTTCTCACCTTTCAACGCGCCGACGCTTTGCTTGAGCAACTGGCAGTAGAGTTCAAACCCGACGGCGGTGATGTGGCCGCTTTGCTCGGAGCCGAGCAAATTTCCCGCGCCGCGAATTTCCAAATCACGCATCGCAATCTTAAAGCCGCTGCCGAGCGAGGCGTATTGCTTCATCGCGCTGATGCGTTTGCGCACGTCGGTCAGCAGCGTGGCGTGGCGCGGCAGCAGCAGATACGCGAACGCCTGATGTTTGTAGCGCCCGACGCGTCCGCGCAACTGATACAACTCGCTCAAACCAAAACGGTCGGCGCGGTCAATGATAATGGTGTTCGCATTTGGAATATCGAGGCCGCTCTCGATGATGGTCGTGGAGAGCAAAACGTCCGCTTCACCATTGACGAACTTCGTCATCACTTCTTCAAGGTCGTCCGCATTCATCTGCCCGTGGCCGACGACGATGCGCGCGTCAGGTAACAAACTTTGCAGCTTCGCCTGCATCGCATAAATCGTCGTCACACGGTTGTGCAGAAAAAAAGTTTGTCCACCGCGCGCAATCTCGCGCTTGATGGCGTCGCGGATCAAACGCTCATCGTAAGGCGTCGCCACGGTTTCGACGGGCAGACGGTCGTGCGGCGGCGTCTGGATGGTGCTCATGTCGCGCGCGCCGGTGAGCGCGAGGTAAAGCGTGCGCGGAATCGGCGTGGCGCTCAACGTCAGCACGTCCACCATCGTGCGGAGGCGCTTGAATTGTTCTTTGTGCTGCACACCGAAGCGCTGCTCCTCGTCAATCACGACCAAGCCCAAATCTTTGAACGCGATGTCGTCCTGCACAATGCGGTGCGTGCCGATGACGATGTCCACCGAACCAGCGACGAGATTTTTCACGACGATGTCCTGCTCGCGTTTGGTGCGGTAGCGAGAGAGCAGTTCGATGCGAATGGGATAATCCGCCATGCGCTCGCGGAAATTATTAAAATGCTGCTGCGCGAGAACCGTCGTCGGCACAAGGATGGCGACTTGCTTGCCGTCCATCACGCATTTGAATGCGGCGCGAATGGCGACTTCCGTTTTGCCAAAACCCACGTCGCCGCAGATCAAACGATCCATCGGCTTGGCGCGCTCTTGATCGGCTTTCGTCGCAGCGATGGCGGTGAGTTGATCCGCCGTTTCCTCGTAGATGAATGCGCTCTCGAACTCGCGTTGCCACGGCACGTCGGGCTTGCACGGATGGCCGGGCTGCGATTCGCGCACGGCCTGGATGCGAAGCATTTCCGCCGCGACATCGCGCACGGCTTTCTCGGTCTGCTCTTTTGCTTTCGCCCAGCGCGTGCCGCCGAGCTGGTTGAGCGGCGGATTTATTTTGCCCGCACCGACGTATTTGCTGACGAGATGCGCCTCGCTGACGGGGACGTAAAGTTTTGGCGGCTCGACGGCATCGCCGCTGGGGGCGTATTCGATGACCAAACATTCCGTGCCGCCCTCCGTGGTAGGGACGCGCTGCTGCGCGTCTTGGCCGACCCGCAGGTCGCCCTTACCAGATTTGGCGCTCGTCGTCGGCAAATTTTTCAGGCCAAGATATTTTCCGATGCCGTGTTGCAGATGAACCACCAAGTCGCCAAATTCCAAATCCGCAAAATCAATCTCCATCGCGGAACGCACGGCGGAAGCGTGCGGCGTCTTGAGCCGGCGCGGACGCAAAACTTTGTAGCGCCCGAAAATTTCCGCATCGGTGACGACGACCAGCTTCACGTCATCGCAAATAAAACCACGCGCGAGCGAACCTAAATGAATCCAAAGTCCGATGCCCAAAGTCCAAGGTTGCTCGCGCGCGTCTGACTCTGGACTTTGGGCTTTAGACTTTGGACTGTCAGCGAAGCCGAGTTCCTTCCACACTTCCTCAAACCGCTGGCGTTCGCCATCGTTGTTGCAAAAGACGTGCACGGCGTAATCTTGCCGAAGCCAGCGATGCAGTTGCTGGAAAAATTCGCGCCGCTGCATCTCGGCAATCTGCGGCTCGGGCGGGCGCTCGGCGAGCGGGCGGAAGACGTCGAGCGAACTGAATAGCGGAGCGCCGAGCACCCGCTCGGCAAGTTGACCTTGATCAGATTCGGAACTTGCCGAGCGGGCGCTCGGCGCTCCGTTCGCATCCGCTTCAGTCAATTCAACGGACGTAAATTTACGGCGATTTAATTCCACCAAAAAATCCGGCCACTCAAGGTGGAACGGATCGTCCGCCGGAACTTGCAGCGCGTATTCCTCGGCGCGGATGGCGAGCGTGTCTGGCTCGCACAAAATAAAAATGGTTTCGCGCGGCAGATGGTCGAGCAGCGTGGCGAACGGAGCGCGACCTTCAGGTCGCTTCAATGTTCTTTCTGAAAGTGAGTCGGGATTATTGGAGGCCGCTTGCACTTCGGATGGTGAAGCGGCCTGAAGGCCGCGCTCCCATTCACGTTTCAAAATCCCAATCTCACCCGCCGGCGGCAGCGTGACGGACAGAATTTCCCCGCGCGAGACTTGCGTGAGCGGGTCGAATTCGCGGAGCGATTCCAGTTCGTCGCCGAAAAATTCCAGCCGCACCGGCCACGGACTCGTGGGCGGATAAATGTCCACGATGCCGCCGCGCAACGCGATTTCGCCACGCTGTGTGACCTGCGCTTCTGGTTCGTAGCCCTGCTCCTCCAGCCATTCGATCAAATCAAGCGGCGCGATTTGGTCGCCGCGATTGAGCAAGCGCGTGCGGTTTTTCAAATCGGCGGCGGCAAAGGTTTTTTGCAGCAGGGCGATGACTGAAGTGACTACCAGTGCGGAGCGCGGAACGTGGAGTGCGGAATTTTCCGCCAACGCGACGAGGGTTTGCAGGCGGTCGCTGATGACATCGGCGGGCGGGAGTTTGCCTTCGTGCGGCAGGATTTCCCACGCGGGAAAATACAGCGGTGATTCGCCCAGCCATGTTTCCAAATCCTGCTGGCAGCTTTCCTGCGCCTTCGAGTTTTCCGTGACGAGGACGATGGAATGATTGGGAAATTTCTTTTGCAGCAGCGCGGCGATGAAAGGTTGCGCGCTCGTGGCGATGCCTAAAAAAGTCTGCGCTCCGCCCGGCTCCACGCACTGCGCGAGGGTTTGCACAGCGGGAGCTTTCAGAATGTCAGCGAACAAATTGCTTGTCGCTGACGAAGGTTCGTTGGACGGCAAGCGGGAGGAAGTTTGCCGCAGAACGCGCAGGCGTCAACTGTGACGTGGCGTGGCTGATGCGGAGCGCGGCTCGGCGAGCCGCAGCACATTCAAACCTTCCGCTGTTACAATTTATTCCGAACACGTTCTGACGTGCGAAACTACTGCGGGTCGCAGACCCGCGCTCCGAAACAAAGGCGCAGCGGTGCAGAACTATTTCACCACCGGAAAATTCGTTTCCCCGCGCCAGCCTTGGGCGACGAAGAGTTCCGCCTCTTCGATGAAGGTTCCGCGCGCGGCGGGATTTTTTACGCGTTCAAATGTTTCGCTCTGGTCGCCGAGGCGATGCGCGACTTGCGAGACCCAGGACATCGTGTAGGGAACTTCCGACCAGCCGTAGCGGCCGAGCGGCGCAGGCGGCAACGGCGGCGCAGCGACCGTGCCCGGTTCGGGAACATCCATCCACCCGGAGAGCGCCACGACCCACACGCGATGACCGGAGCGGAGCGTGGTGGAAATTTTTTCCAGCACGGGCGCGATAGCGTTGGTGTTTTGCAATTGCAGCTTCACCAGGTCAAAACGGTGCGTAGCGTGGTCGGCGAGCGGCGGCAACGTGTCCCACGGGGTCGCCGATCTGAAGTAGTAGGCAAAAGTGATGCCGCAATACCACGGGTCCACAATGACGTAATCTTCCGGCGCGACAGATTTTTCCAATTGCTGCGTCCACACATCCACGTTGGTGTATTTCACCGCGAGGATGCCCCACGAAGTGGGCACGATGAGCGCAGTGAGCAAGATGAACAGCGCGGCGAAGGTGAGCTGGATTTTTTTTGACCAGAATGAAATCACCAGGTCAAAGCAAAGGGCGCTCACCACCATTAGCGGCAGGAAATACCACGACTGCGACGGCAGCGCGGCGAGCCACAGAAAACCGAGAAAGCCGAAAACAGAAATGCCGACCGTGACGGCGGCGAAGAGCGGGAGGTCGGCGCGGAAATTTTCCGCAGCGACGGGCGAAGTTTCTTGCCGCCGCCAGATTTGCCAGCCGTGCCAGAGCAAGGCAAAGAATAGCAGGAGCCAGACGGCACAAATTTCCTCGCGCGGGTAGCCGAATGTTTCCAGCAGTCCGTTCACAAGGCGGATGGGACTCAAGCCGGTGCGGAGCGAGGCGGAACCCTCCCGGCCAGCGATGACGCCGGTCACATACGGCACGAGGGAAAGAGCGGCGAGCGCGCCCGCGCCGAAAATTTTCGCCGCGTCGGAAAAGTTTTTTCGCCGCGCGCAGACGGCCATGGCGCCGAGACAGATCGCGCCGAGGAAAACGGCGTTGTGATACAGCGTTTGCACGGCCAACAAACCGGCCACGGCAAAAAGCAAAAGCCGTTTCCAATCCGGCTTCAGCAAAAACCACGCAGCGGCCATCGTCGCGAGCGCGATGAACAGCGTGCCAAGACCGTAGGCGCGCAGCGAATCGCCGATGACGATGAGCGTGGGATTCAGCGCGAACAGCACGAGCGCGAGCAGCGGCGGGGCGTGGTTTATCTTCCAACCAGCGAGCAGGAGCGCGGCGAGAATGCCGAAACCGATGAGCAGGCCAAGCACGCGCAAAGTGGATTCGCCCGGCCCGAAGTTCAGCCAACCGTGCACGAGCAAGGGAAATAAAACCGGGAAAGAATCTTTGCGAAATTCATCGAGGGAATTGTGGCTGGCCACATTGATCGTATTGACCTCGTCGCGCCAGAAGCCGCCGGCGTGGCTGAAAAAATTCAGGTGCAGCCCCGCCGCCGCCACAACGACGAGCAACGCCGCCAGCCAGAGCATCCGTAAATTCATGCGCGGGCATGAAACGAAATCAGGCAGGTGAATTCAATTTAATTTGGGCGCGCCGATTCAAGCAGGCCATATTTTGATTTGACCTCCGGCGGCGACGGATTAAGGTGCGGCGCATGAATCTCCATCCAACATCTTCACCGGCGACCACCCGTGTGCCATCGCGGAAAAATATTTTCACCCGCAGCATTTTGCTCGCGTTGTTCCTCTCGCTCGGCGCGGCGCAGGCGGAAGGGCCGGACTCGGATTACCTCATCATCTACGGCGTGATGGATCAGGCCGACGCGCTGAACGCCAAGGGCAAGACCGCCGAGGCGCATAAGAAATACCTTGCAGCCCAGCGTTCACTCGCCGAGTTTCGCCAGAATAATTCCGGCTGGAACAGCCAGATGGTTGGTTACCGGCTGACGTATCTCGCCGATAAAATCAAGGAGACCTCCGGCGAAGCGGTGGCGGCGGCGAATGACAATTTGTCTTCTAAAACCAAAGCCAGCGCGGCCACAACGGGCAAGTCGGCAGTGAAATTAATTTCCGCTGGCAGCGAGCCGCGCTCGGTGCTGCGCCTGCATCCCGCCGTGGGCGACCAGCAGACGCTGGTGATGACCACCAAGATGAACATGACCATGTCGGCCGCCGGCAACGAAATGCCGGCGATGGATCTGCCGGCGATGAGCACGACCTTGTCGGTCGAGGTGAAAAAAATTTCCGACGACGGTGAAATCACCTACGGAATTAATTTCGGCAGCACGGACATCGAGGACACGAAGTCACCCACGGGCGCGGCGATGAAGGCAGCGCTCGGCAGCGTGGGTGAAATGTCCGGCGAAGCCAAGATTTCCGACCGTGGCATCGTGAAGACCATGGAAATGAAATCCACGGCGAAGGACAACCCGATGCTCGCACAGACAATTGATCAGATGAAAGAGTCCGCCGCCAGCGCGACCACGCCATTGCCCGAAGAAGCCGTTGGTTCCGGTGCGAAGTGGGAGCATCGCACGAAAATTAAATCCCAGGGCATGACCGTGGATCAAGTGCAAACCGTGGAACTGTTGTCCGTGGACGGCGACCGGGTGGAATTGAAATGCACCGTCACGCAAAGCGCCGCCAATCAGAAAATTGAAAACCCCTCGATGCCCGGCATGAAAATGGATCTCGTCAAACTCGTCACCACCGGCTCCAGCAAAGCCAGCGTTGACCTCAACCATCTCCTGCCCGTATCAGCCACGTCGGATGCAAACTCCGACACGACCATGACCATGAACGTCGGTCAGCAAAAGCAGACGATGAGCACGAAGATGAAAGTGTCCGTCAAGTTCGAGCCGAAGTGAACCGGCGACGCCAAGCTAAAACCTTTCGCATCAATCGACCGCTGCACTCGAACAAACCTTCAGAGCCGCTGAAATAAAATTGTTAACACTCGCCAGTTTTTCAGCGGATTTTTTAGACAGGATTAACCGGATTATCAGGATTCAATCCTGTGAATCTTGTTAATCCTGTCTGAAAGTTTTGCCGGCTGGCGGAGTTTAGCTGGCGTCGGTGTTCCCCGGCTCCGTCTCGGTCTTGCGCGCTTCCAGTTCTTCCCAGCGAGTGAAAAGTTTGGCGAGGTTGGCTTTTTCCGATTCCAATTCAGCCATCAGTTGATTGGCCTGTCCGGCGTGCGTGCGATGGAAATCCGGTGCGGCGAAAAGATTTTCGATGCGAGCAATCTCGCCTTCGATGGCGTGGATGTGCGCTTCCATCCCGGCGAGTTCGTGCATCTCCTTGAAGGAAAGTTTGCGCGCCTTGGCCTTGGGCTTTTCCGGCGCGGCGGCTTTGGCGGCATCAGCGACATACTTGGCAGCGAGGTCGCGGGCGGCGGTCTCCTGCGCCTTGGCGGCTTTCTGTTTTTTCTCCAGATAATAATCGTAGTCGCCGACGCTGTGATGGATTTTGCCGTCGCCTTCAAACGCGAGGATGTCCGTGCAGACGCGATTGAGAAAATAACGGTCATGGCTCACGACGCACACGCAGCCGGGAAACGCGACAAGCGCTTCTTCGAGCACACGCAAGGTCGGCAGGTCGAGGTCGTTCGTCGGCTCGTCGAGGATGAGAAAGTTGCCGCCGCATTTCAGAATCTTCGCGAGCAGCAAACGACTGCGTTCGCCACCGCTCAATTTCCGCACTTCGGTCAGGATGCGGTCGTCGGCAAACAGAAAGCGCTTGAGATAGGAGCGCACGGAAATTTTCGCGTCGCCCCAGATGACAAACTCCGTGCCGTCCGACGCTTCGTCGAGCACGGTGCGGTTTTCGTTCAGATGCAGGCGGCCTTGGTCAACGTAGTTGAACTTCGTGAGCTGGCCGATTTTCACGACGCCTTCCGTCGGCTGCAACTGGCCGATCATCGTTTTGAGCAACGTGGATTTGCCAAGGCCGTTACGTCCACAGACGCCGATGCGCTGGCCGTTCTGAAACGAATAATTAAAACCGGAAAATAATTTCTTCCCGCCGAGTTCCATTCCGAGGTCGGTGACATCCACCGTGCGATTGCCGAGTTGCGGCGGCGGCGGGATGCATAGCTCCATGTCCTCCTCGATCATCGGGCCGTCCTTGGCGGCTTCGTTGTAATAGCGCTCGAAGCGGTCCTTCTGCTTGCTGCGTTGCGCGCGCGGGCCTTGGCGCACCCACGCGAGTTCCTTTTTCAGAAACATCTGGCGCTTGTGTTCGATGGTGGCGTCGGCTTCCTGACGTTCGGCCTTGGCGAGGAGGTAGTCGGTGTAATTGCCGGCGTGAGAAAAAAACTTGCCGTCATACAACTCAAGAATCGTCGTGGCGACGCGGTCGAGAAAATAACGGTCGTGCGTGATGACGAGATAACTGCCGCTGAAACTTTCAAGAAACTCCGCGACCCACTCGATGGATTCCGGGTCAAGATGGTTCGTCGGCTCATCGAGCATCAGGAAATCCGGCTGCGAAACAATCGCCCGCGCCATCGCCACGCGCCGCTTCTCGCCGCCGGAAAGCGTTTCAATGCGGCGGTCGGCGGCCGGACAATTTAAATGCGCCAGGGCAATTTCGATACGGCGATCCACCGTCCAGCCGTCGAGGATCATGATGCGCTGCTCCAATTGCTCGTGGCGCTTGGAGTCGTGCGGGAGGGATTCAAATTCCTTGATGAGATTCAAGACATGCTGCGCGCCGTCGCGGACGTTTTCATAAACATTCTTCGTCTCATCGAGCATGAAATACAGCGGCAGATAACTCACCACAAGGTCACGTTGCTTGGAAATTTCACCGCTATCGGGTTGCTGCAACCCCGCGAGAATTTTCAGGAACGTGGTCTTGCCGCAGCCGTTGCGCCCGACGAGGCCGATGCGTTCGCCCTCCTGAATGCCGAGCGTGATTTCGTCAAGGATGGTGCGGTTGTTGTAGCGCACCGAAACAGTGGAAGCTGAAATGATGGTGGCCATGTCAGTGCTGGTGGCGACGCGCGCGTAAAATTATTTTCACAAGGGCGTGGAAGGTAGCAGAGAAACGGGCGGTAACAAGCCTTGGCGTTACTCCAGCCGGACGGAGGGGTGCAGCTTGACACTGTTCTTATTCTGACTCCCTCTCCTCCCTCGGAGGGAGGAGAGGGTTACCCGCAGCCATTCTCGGTCACGGATAAACCATACGGTAGAAAACCGTCGCGCTGGCCGCATCAATTGTCACGTTGACCTGATTGGTGGTGGTTGAATTAGCCACGTCCTGCCAGTTCGTGCCGAGGCCGTCGGCGAGCGTGTTGGTCTGCACCTGCAAGCGCCAGCCGATGCGATCGGTCGGCCAAGTCAGGGTCAGCACGCCGCCGGTCACTGAATTGGTGAGCGTGGGCGAATTCGTGTTGACGGTCACGGCTACCTTGATGATGCCGCTGCTGGCGAGGGTGGTGGTGTCCCATTTCAATCCCGTAGTGAGAGCGGGCAAATTCGTTGTCGCGAAGCTGCCGCTGAAACCAATGCCGGCGCTGAAGAGTTTGAAGGTATCGTTCGCCACGAGTGTGCCGGAAATGTTCGTGACCGTCAGCGTGCCGCCTTCCGTCAAAGTTCCGCCGGCGGACAGCACATCATTCGTCGCGGTGTCACGGTTGATTTTCATGTAAGTCAGGCCAGCGAGGGTGGTGTTGCTGGAAACCGTCAGCGCGCCGAGAGCCGAGGCAAAACCGGGCGCGGTCGTCGAGCCGCTGGCGGCAACGACGCTGCCGATCACGGAGCCAACGCCGTTCAGCGACTGGCCGGAGTTCAAGGTGAATGTGCCATCAGTGCGGCCGCTGGCGTCGAGCGTTGCATTGTTCGCAATCGTGATGACCGACGTGTTCGAGACGGAGCCGCTGCCGCTCAACGCGAGCGTGCCGCCCGCGATGGTAAGGTTGCCGGTGAAAAGATTCGTGGCGGTCAACGCGAGCGTGCCATTGCCGGCCTTGGTGAGCGCGGCGATGTTCGAGATGACGCCAGAAATTCTCGTCAGGCCGGTGTTGTTCACGGTGAGCATTTTGGCCACCGAGCCGATGTTCCAAGAGCCGGCCAGCGTCAGTTCGTTCGTGCCGATGATTTGCAAGTTGGTGACGCCATTCAGGAAAATTTTATTTTCCACAACCCGGGCCGCGCCGGAGGCGAAGAAGCCGACGCTGGGATCATCTTTGATTTCCAGAGTCGCCGTGCCGACTGGACTACTGGTAACGACTCCGGCGGACGAGGTCGAATTGGTGCCGAAGCCGATGAATCCAGCGGAAATCGTGGTGCCACCGGAATAAGTGTTGGCTCCCGACAAAATCGTGGTGCCACCGGAACCAGGGACCGACGCATCCCGCGCCAGGCTGCCGTTGCCGGAAATCACGCCGCTGAAAGTTTGGGCGGCGGTGTTGGTGTCGTTGTAACATTTCAGCAGGGTGATGGTTCCATTGGTGTCAAAACTGGGATCGCCCACGATGACCGGCGGCGTGAACGTGTAACCACCGCCGTTCAAACGCAGCTCGAAAGTATTATTTGCCAGTCCCTTGTTGCCGACGCGCAGTGTGCCGGTGCTGCCGCCCAACGATCCGCTCAACGGAAAGATGCGCGTGGATGGGGCGGTGGCGGTGCTGTCGCCGTAGATGGTATTGGTGCCGCTCGACGCGATCACAACCGGGTTGGCGATGGGCGAACTGGCGCGCGTGCCGGTTGACAGGATGTCGCCACCGACCAGAACCAGCGAGCCGCTGCCATTGCCGAAAGTGCCTGTGCTATTGACTGCCAAAATGCCCGCCAGATTGGTGGTGTTGCCGGAATAGGTGTTGATGGCATTCAAGTTCAACTGGCCCGGCCCGGCCTTGGTGAGCGAATAACTGCCGCCGGATTCGCCGATGGGGCTGGCGAGAGTGATCCCATAGCTGCCCAGCGTGAGCGTGGCATTGCCCTGAAGCAAATTCATGGTTGAGTTGGTGAACGTGGAGGTGCCGCCGGTTATCTGGGCGTTATAAATGAAACTCAAATTCGCATTGGTCGTGAAGTTGAGCGGCGCGGTAATCAACGGACTCTGGCTGCTGGAAGTGCCCGTGCGATTGAAACTGAAGGTCGAATCCGCCATCACGTTCAACGCGTTGAAGGTCACTCCGAAATTGGCCTGCAGGCTCGCGCTCAATTGTAACGTGCCGCCGGCCAGCTCAACGGTGTTGCCGCTGCCAATGATTCCGGCCAATGTATTGCCGCCGCGATTCAAGTCAGCCGTGCCGCCTTCCACGCGCAGGCTGAAGCTGGAGCCATAGGCCGTGGCCTTGTTCAAGACCATGGTTCCCGCGCCGGTCTTGACCAGCTTGCCGGTGCCGGTGATGGCGCTGGTGTTCGTGGTGGAGGTTCCGTCGCCGCCAACGGTCAAATTGTTTGCCCCGAGCGCAATCGTGGTGTTGTCGCCGCTGGAAATCGAACCAACGGTTTCATTCGCATCAACCGTCAAGGTGACACCGGCGGTGTTTGCCAGCACCAGAGTCGCCGCGTCAGGCAGCGCGGAGCCGCCAGCCACTTGTAGGTTGCCCGCATTGTTCGTGGTCGCACCTGTGTAGGTGTTCGCACCGGACAAGAATAGCGTGGCGGCACCATTTTTAATCAGCGCGCCGCTGCCGGAGATGGAACCGCTGTTGGTGCTAGTGGCGGCGGCGTTGAAAGTAAGCGTGTTGCCGGCATTGGTGACCGGGCCAGAAATATTTAGCGCGCCGACAGCAGCGTTCAAGGTCTGCGCCGCCCCCAAGGTCAGTGGCGCGGAAATGGTTTCCCCCGCCGTCGAGTTGTTGAGAATGCCGTTGCTCACGACGAGGCCGTTGCCAGAAACCGTGTAAGCCCCGGCACCGTTCGAGAACGTGATTGAATTAAGCAGCAGACTGGAAAGGTCATTGGTGGAATTGCCGCCCGCGCCGGTGAAGCCGGGGCTGACGCCGTTGACGGGGACGTTGGCGTATTGCCAGCTTGAGGAATCGCTCCAGTTGCCATTACCCGCGTTCCATAAATACGGCGCGACGAGCGTGGTCACATTCGTGACGGACGAACTGGCGCTCGTGCCAAAAGTGTTCGTGGCGCGAACCTGATAAAAATAGGTCGTAGCCGGACTCAAGCCGGTCACTGCAAACGAGACGACGTTGCCCACATCAAGGTCGTTGTAGCCGGAAACAAACGAACTGAAATTGTTCACCAGGGAAACATCCAACCGGTAGCCGGTCGCGCCGCTGGCGGAATTCCAACTGGCGGTGAAGCCGGTGATATTGGTGCTGGAAGCGGCTTTCACCACGGGCACGGCAGGCGGCGTCGGCGATACGTCAATGTGCAGATAAAGTTCCGCGTTGGAAATCACCAGCACGGGCGAAATGCCACCAAGACCATCGCCATTGACCGTGACCGAAGTCGGCGCGGTGCCGGCCACGGCACCGCCGCTGCTGGTGGAAATCAATTTGTAATCACCCGCCGGCAAGCCGAAGCCGCCATTGGCGACCGTGACCGTCGCGGGATTGCCGCTCGCCACAGTCAGCACGCCGCCGGTGACGGTGAGCGAGGGAATGCCATTGGAATACGCCAGCACCAGCGGACTCGTGCTGCCGAGCGTCAATCCAACCGAGCCGCTGCCAATCAGCGTGGCGGAAGCGACTGGGCTGGCGACTTGCAGTGATTGCGAATTTGCCAGCGTCCAAGTGCCGCTCAAGGCGGAAATGTCCAGCGTCGCACCGCCAAAGACGGTGAGGTTGGTGGTATTGTTCGGCACCGCCGCCCCGCTCAAGGCGAGCGTGCCAGCCGCCGCGCGGGTGGTTCCGCTGTAAGCCGCCGTGCCGCTCAAAACCAGCTTGCCGGATCCTTGTTTGGAGATACCCAGCGCATTGGCAAAGGCGTTCGTCACCGTGCCGGAGAACGTGGTCGTGGCGGTGTTACTGACCGTGAAAAACATCAGGTTGCTATGAATCAAAACGCGGCCGGACAAGGTCAAGTCTTGCGCGCCATTGATTTGGAGGTTGGTGGTGTTGGCCGAGGACGTATCCACCGTCACATCGTTAGTGAACGAGCGGGCCGCGCCAACGGCATAAAGCCCGATGGGGTTCGGGTCGTTGCCGATGATGACGTTGCCAAAGCCGAGCGCGTTGTTTGTGGCGAGACCGAAAAAGCCGCCGCGAATTTCCGTGCCGCCCGTATAGGTGTTCGGTTGCGAAAGAATGACGTTACCGCCGGGGTTGACATCAATGTTTTTATAAAGCGTGCCAGCGCCGCTGATGATGCCCGAGAAAAGGATGTCCGAGCCGCCTGCCGGGTTGTTGGAGTTGTAGAGTTCCAACTGCACACGGCCGAGGGCGCCGCTGATGTTGGGAGCCAAAACAATGTTTCCTGCGTTCGTGAAACCGCCGGCATAAAAACGGAAACGGTTGGTGCCGCCCGCGCCCGTATTAGTCACGGTCAACGTGGTGCCGGCCACGGCGGTGAACGGAGCCTCGAAATTAATCGTGCGGGTGGTGGTGGTCGTCGTTTGCGCGGTCGAACTGTTGGACACCACCAACGGCGAACGATACGCGTTCGCACGTGACGGGGTGATGTTTTGCGCATTGCGCTGCAACGTGCCGCCGGCCAGCACTAGGGTCGAGTTGTTCAGGTAGCCGCCGTCATTGATCCCGAGGATGCCATTGCTGATGATCGTGTTGCCCGAATAAAGATTGGACGCCACCAAGGTCAAAGCTCCCGCACCGGTCTTCGTAAAGCCATTGCCAGTGATGATGCTGTAAATGGTGATGGCCGAGCTGGCGTCAATGAGCGCATTTGCCAGATTGTTGCTAACGGACATGGTCTGATTGCCGGTGGTTAGAGTGTTCGTCAGGATCAAGGTAGTCGTGCCCGCTCCAGCGTTGCGAAGAATTGTATTGGCCACACCGTTCACCGTAGCGCCATTGAGCTGCAAGCTGCCGCTGACCGTCGTGCTGCTGTCCGCAATTATCAAATTCAAGCTGCTGCGGGCGCTGGTCACTTCAATGGCCCCGACCCTGCACAGTCCTCCCAGCGTGTTCATGTTTATCCCAATGCCGACGGTGCCGCTGGTGGGGGCGGTGCCATTGAACTGAGCGACTTCCGTCCCGTTTGTCGGCGAGCCGTTTGGATTCCAATTTAAGGCACCCAGCCAAGTCGTGCTGGCGCTAACGTTGGTCCAAACCGATTGCGCGAGAGATGTGTTGGCGGCGCCAGAGAAAAATAGCGCGATGACAATACATATTACATTAAGGAATTTTTTCATGGTTGGGAGTAGTCAGGGTTCAGATTGAGCGGGTCGGTTTGACAAACTTGATTGCTAATTTTGGCTGCGGATTTTCCCTAGGCTAGCAAATCGGGGAAATCATCCCATCTTTCAATTTTAGCGTCCATATAACATTTGTTATATGACTCCCGCCCAAGTCCTCACCAACCCGTCGCCGTGCCGTCGCTGCGCGGGTCGGCGGCGCCAATGAAACCCTTCCCGTCGGCACTGCGCGCCACGATGTGTGAGGTTGAACCGATTTTGCTCACTCTGATTTTCTGGCCACGGCCAGCCAGTGATTTTTGCAGCTCCAGGGAAAGGGATGGCTCGACCAGCAATTCATCCGGCGACCATTGTTGATGAATACGCGGCGCGGCCACCGCCTCGGCGGGCGTGTGGTTTAGGTCGAGCAGCTCAACCAATTCAAGCAGCACGGTGGAAATAATTTTCGGTCCGCCCGCTGCGCCGAGCGCGATGATGGGCTGGCCATCTTTCAAAACAATCGTCGGCGTCATGCTCGACAGCGGACGCTTGCCCGGCGCAACGCAGTTTGCCTCCGCGCCGACCAAACCAAAATGATTCCGCACGCCCGCCTGCACAGAAAAATCATCCATCTGGTTGTTCAACAAAACGCCGGTGCCGGGCACGACGACTTTAGAACCAAACCCAGTATTCACCGTGCAGGTGCAAGCGACCCAATTGCCCTCCGCATCGGCCACGGAAAAATGAGTCGTGTGCTTATCGGAGAAAACATTTGTCGCGGCATCCGACGGTGTGCCGTGGCCGGAAACTTCCGCCGCGCGGTCAAGGCTGATTTTTTTGGCAAGCGCCGCGCCATAATCTTTCGCGATGAGTCCGCGCGGCACTTTTACAAAATCAGGATCGCCCAACCAATACGCGCGGTCGGCGAATGCGAGCTTCATCGTTTCGGCGATAACGTGCAGCCGCGTGGCCGCATCCAATTGTTTCAGGTCGAAATGTTCCAGCGTATTGAGCATCTCCAGCAAATGCACCCCGCCAGAACTCGGTGGCGAGAAGGTCACGATTTTGTAGCCGCGATAGTCGGTGGACACCGGCTCGCGCAGCTTGATGGAGTAATCGGCAAAGTCCTGCGTGGTCATGATGCCACCATGCGCCTGCATCCACGCCGCCGTCGCCTGCGCAAACGGGCCGCGATAAAACCAGTCGCTCCCCTGCTCCGCCAGCGCGCGGTAAGTCTTGGCGAGGTCAGGCTGTTTCAAAATGTCGCCAACGTTGAACGGAAGACCGTTGGTCAGAAAAATTTTCCGCGAATCGTCAAATTGATTCAGGTTGCCCGCTTCAAGTTTTAACCGCGCCGCATAAATCTCCTTCAACGGAAAACCTTCTTCGGCGATCTTCGCCCCCGGGGCGAAGAGTTCGCCAAATTTTTTCTTCCCAAAGTTTTTAACCGCGTAATCGAACGCCGCGATTTCTCCCGGCACGCCGCTCGCCAGCGGCCCCGTCTGGCTCAACGTCGTGTCGGCCTTGCCCTCGCGCACGAACATATCGCGCGTGGCGGCGGCGGGCGCTTTCTCGCGTCCGTCAATCGCGATGATTTCGCCATTCGCGCGGCGGATGAGCATGAAGCAACCGCCGCCGATGCCGGAGTTGTGGCCGTCCACCACGCCGAGCGTGAGGCCGACGGCCACGGCCGCGTCAACCGCATTGCCGCCGGATTTCAAAACGTCCACCCCCGCATCCGTGGCGAGCGGATACGTTGAGGAAACCATGCCGTGCGTTGGCGCTTCCGCAAAAATACTCTTCGCGGCGAGGCAAAAAATTAAAACAGAAATTCTCGCAGATGAGTTCAACAAGCTAGGAGATGAGAAAAACATCGTAATTTTTATTGTTCTAATTTCAGCTAGTGACCGGCGGTTCCGTTGCAACTCCATTCGCCGCAGCGTCATCAAACTCACCCTCCCAGCGCGCCATCACGGCCGAGGCGAGGCAGTTGCCGACGAGATTGATGGACGTGCGCGCCATGTCGAGGAACGCATCCACCGCCAGAATCACCGCGACGCCTTCCAGCGGCAGTCCGAACGTGACGAGCGTGCCGGACAAAATCACCAGCGACGCGCGGGGCACGGCGGCGACGCCTTTGCTGGTGAGCATCAGCGTGAGCATCATCATCAACTGCGTCTTGAAATCCAATTCGATGCCCGCCGCCTGCGCGACGAACACCGACGCCAGCGCGAGATACAGCGTCGAACCGTCGAGGTTGAACGAGTAACCCGTCGGCAGCACGAACGCGACGATGCGTTTTGGCACACCAAATTTTTCCATGAGCCGCAACGCGTCGGGTAGCGCCGCCTCGGAGGTGGCCGTGGAAAACGCGAGCAGCGCCGGCTGCCGCACCGTGCGGAAAAAATTTACCACGGGGATGCGCGCAATCCACATCACCGGAATCAGCACACACACCACGAACACCAGCAGCGCGCCGTAGAGCGTGAGCACGAGCTTGCCGAGATTGGCGAGGATGCCCAGACCATTCGCGCCGACGGCGACCGCGATCGCCGCCCCGACACCGAGCGGCGCAAACCACATGACCAACCCGGTGAACTTGAACATCACCGCCGTGATGCCCTCAAAAAAATCCAGCACTGTGTGCTTCGGCTTGCCCGTGACCTGGGTGAGCGCGATGCCGAAGAAAATCGCGTAGATAACTACCTGCAACACGTCATTGCGCGCAGCGGCGTCGAAAAAACTTTGCGGCGCGAGATGTTCCACCACACCTTCGAGCGTCACCTTGGTCTGCGCGAATTTCTGTCCAACATCCGCGCTTTTGGCGAGCACAATGCCATCGCCAGGACGAATTAAATTAACTGCGCCCAACCCGACAAACAGCGCGAGCGTGGTAACGATCTCAAAATAGATGATGGACTTCAGAGCGAGACGTCCGACGGCCTTGATGTCGTCCGTGTGGCCCGCGATGCCAACGACGAGCGTGCTGAAAATCAGCGGCACGATGATGCACTTGATGAGGTGAAGAAAAAGATTGGAGACGACCTTGAGGTTTTGTGATCCATCCGGAAACAGCCAGCCGACCGTGACGCCGACAACGATGGCGACCAGAATCCATTGCGTGAGCGAAATCTTTTTTAGGAGGGAAGTCATGGCGGAGTTGATGATTTCATTCCCGGTTGACAGTTTCAAGGAATGACCACGCGGTAAAACTTTTGCGGCGAACCAGCGTTCGTGTCTGACAGCGTCGCGTTGGTGGAAGCGGCGGTGACATTGCCGAGCGGCAGCCAGTTGGTCGTCGCGAGATTCGTGCTGGACTGCAACTGATACGTCACGCCAGCGATGGCGCTCCAACTCACATTCACGCTGGCCGTGCCAGCGCCGGGTAATGCGGGCGAAACGACTGGCGACGGCGTGGGCAGAAAATTCAGCAGCACATTTCCTTGCGCGTCCGCCGTGCTGACAAACTTTCCAGCAGTGAAATTATTATTAGAAATTGAAGCAAACTTCGCGAGACCAAGATTTGTTGCCGCCGCGCCGAGTGAAATAATTTTCCACGAACGCGGCGACTGCCAGAAAGCCACGTTGGTCGCGGGCGCGGTGGCGGAATTGGTGAAGGCAATGACGAGCGGTGAATTGGAATTCAAAACCAGAGTGCCGCCGGACAAAATAATTTGGTCAAAGTTCACGCCGGGCGAATTGGTGGCGTTTGCGGCGAGCGTCCAGAAATAGCTGCCGCCATTGGTGAAAATCAGTCCATTCGTAACGGTGAGCGTGCCGATGGGATTGCCGGGCGCGAGGCTGCCGGAAATGGAAACCGGCCCGCTGACAATGCCCGTGCCGCCGAGCGTCGCGCCGGAATTGACGAACAGCGCGCCGCCGCCGTTCGCGCTGCCGGTGGAATTATTCGCGAGCAAAAGCCCCGCAAGATTCGTCGTCGCGCCGGAAAAAGTGTTCGCGGCATTCAAAGTCAAAACGCCGCCGCCGTTTTTGACGAGTCCACCCGCGCCGCTGATAACGCCGCTCACCGTGAGATTGGTTGCGGCATTGAATGACAGATTAAATCCGCTGTTCGTGAGGTTGCCGAAAAGATTTAGCGGCGCGTTGCTCGCGAAAAAACTCTGCGCGGCGAGCAGCGTGATGGCGTTACTGATGTTCTGGCTGAACGCAGAAAAATTTGTGACGCCCGCGACGAGGCTGATGGGGTTGCCGTAGTTCGTGTAGCTGCCGCCGCAGTTCGTGGCGTAGAGCAGCGAATAGATTCTTCCCGTGCCCGTGGTGAGCGCGGCGAGATTGTTGCTGACCGCGCCGCCCGCGCCGCTGAACAAAAGATAATTTCCCGCGACCGGCACGATGCCGTTGGACCAATTCGCCGCCGTCGCAAATTTTCCCGAACCGATGCCCCAGATGCACGGCGCGGCCAGCCTCAAATCAATGCCGTAGTAATTGGTGAAAATAAAATCCAGCGACTGCGCGACGGCTAGGGCGTAGGCGGCGCGGTTGGCCGACGTGTCGCGCACGCCAGTGAGGTTCGCCTCGATCTGCAACCCGTCCATCGGGCCGCCGCTTTGCGAGGTGTGCGTGTCGGTATTGTAGCCGCCGTCGAAATACGGATTGCCGCTGCCGGGATCGGGATACAGCGGGCTGGGAACGGAATCGTAACCGCGCGTTTCCATGAGTCCGCCAAAACTGTTGCTCCCGCGCAAAATTTGCGAGAACGGAATCGCGAATTGATTGCTCACGAGCGTGCCGAGCGTGCGGATGCTGGACTGGTTGCGACAGGTCGTCGAGTTGAGCGTCGCGTCTGAATTCATCAGTTGCGAACTGGAAAGGAGGTAACCGAGTTCGAGCCGCTGGATCGTGTGGCCTTGGCCGTGCTGGTCAATGTAGAAGCCGCGTCCGCTCAACGCCACGGCGGCGTTGCTGCCGGTGTTGATCCAGTTTTGAAATTCATTCCACGCCTGCGTCGCAAACGTATTTGTCTGATAAACGCCCTGCGCGAGGCTGCGGTTGGCGTCAACCTTCGTCCGCCTCAAGCGCATGGTGATGACGTGCGGGCTGTGGCCGAACGTGGCGGCGAAAACGGACTGGAAGGCGAGTGCGGTTTCCTCAGTGTTCGAGTCGGTCACAATGGTGTAGTTGGGATCGGAGCCATCGTCCACGCGGTCGGGAATTTCCGCCGGGGTCAATGCGCCGCCGTGCGGCGCGGAAATGATGATCGGCAGATCGCCCGCGATGTATTGGACGTAATTGCTCCGGCCAAAATAACTGCTGCCGGGAACGTAGGTCTGCGCCCGCGCGGCGGACAGGAATAAAAAAATTCCCACCGCAGCGAACAGCACGGCAAAAAGGTTTTTAAGGGACGGAAAAATCACGGTAAAATTTCGCGCAAAACCCGCGCCGTTGCCAGCGCGGGTTTTGCGGATAAAAATTCATCACGGATAAACCATGCGGATGAACACCGTCGGATTGGCGGAATTGATGATGACGGTATAATTCGTCACTGTGGCCGTGGCCGGCAGCGTGACCCAGTTGGTGTTCAAGCCGCTGCTCAAAGTGTTCGTTTGCGTCTGGACTTTCCAGCCCAGGCGATCCGGCGGCCAGCTCAAGTTGAGATTATTGCCACTGACGCTGGCGCCGATGGTGAAGGTATTCGTGTTCACCGATGACACGATGGAAAGCACCGCGATGCTGCCGTCCACCGCGAGCGTGTTCGTCCAGTTCACACCGCCGCCAGTGACGGCGAGCGCGCCGCCGTTCGCCACCGCGCCGCTGAAAATTTGGAATTTATTCCCGACCGCCAGCGCCGGGCCAAGGTTGCTGACAGTAATGGTCCCCGTGCCAGCGTTGGTCAGCAAACCGTTCACAACGATGAGATCGTTCGAAGGCGAAAGAGATTTATTGACCTCAACCAGCACGTTGCCGACGAGCGTAAGATTGCTGTTGATGGTGAGCGTGCCGATGGACGCCCCAGCGGAAATGATGCCGCCCGCATTCACGGTGACCGCGCCACCAATCGCGCCCGTGCCGCCGAGTGTGCCGCCGGAATTCACCGTCACATCGCCGCTGCCCGTGCCGCTGCCGGTGGGGTTATTAATGAGCAATGTTCCCGCGTTGACGGTGGTGGCGTTCGTGCGCGAGCTGCTGTCGCCGGAGAAAATCAGCGTGCCCGACCCGGCTTTCGTGAGCGCAGCGGTATTCGTCATCGTGCCGGCGAACGTAACCGGCGCGGTGTTGTTCACCGTCAACGTTTTTCCAACCGTGCCGACGTTGACGCTGCCGTTGAACGTCAGTGCGTTCGTGCCGGTGAAGGTAGTGTTCGTCACGCCGTTGAGCAGGATGTTGTTCGCAATCGTCCGCGCACCGCCCACGGCGAAGATGTTGATGACCGGATCGTTTTGGATTTCAAACGTGCCGGTTCCCAGCGGGCCGGAAGTCACGACGCCGGTGGTCGGTGTGCTGTTGAGGCCGAGGCCGAGCGTGCCAGAATTCAGGATGAAGCCGCCCGCGAAGGTGTTGTTGCCGGTGACAATGCTCGTGCCGCCCGCGCCGACGCCGAGGTTGCCGCGCCAGACTTGGCCGTTGCCGGAAATCGTGCCGCTCACGGTCTGCACCGGGGCGTTGGAATCTTGGTAAAATTGCAAAACAGAAATCGCGCCGGGCGTGTCGAACGCCGGATCGCCGACAATGGCGGCGCCGGTGAAGCTGCTGCCCGCGAGCAGGCGCACGAAGAAAGTGTTGTTGGATGAACCGGTGTTGCCAACGCGCAGTGTGCCGGCGGATTGCGTCCAGTTTCCGTTGAAGGGAAATATGCGCGAGGACGGCGCGGTGGCGGTGCTGTTGCCGTAGATCGTCGTGTCCGCTGACATCACGACGGAGTTGGAAATCGGCGTGCTGGAACGCGTGGCGGTGCTCAAAATATTTCCGCCGCTCAACGCGAGCGTTCCCGTGCCGTCGCCAAACGTGGCCGTGCCATTGAGGGAAATAGTTCCCGCCGCGTTCGTCGTGCCGCCGGTGTAGGTGCTGTTCGTCGAACTGGAAAGCGCGAGCGTTCCCGCGCCGAGTTTGGTAAGACCGGCGCTGCCGCCAATCACGCCGCCGACGGTGAGCGTGCTGGCGTTGACGGTCAAGGTGCGCGAGGCGCTCATCGTCACCGGGCCGGAGCCAAGATTCAAATTCGTCGTGCCGGTGAAGGAGAAATTGGCGTTCCAGTTTTGCGGGCAGTTATTCAACGTCACGCTGCTCGCGCTGGTGTTGTCGAGTGTGCTGACGGCGGAAATGGTAAATGTATTTGTGCCAAGCCCCTTGTCGTTCAAGTTCAGCGTGCCGCCGCCGAGCGTCGTGATGCCAGCGTAACTATTCACCGCGCTCAACGTGATTGCGCCGCCGCCGCCGAGCGTGAGTCCGCCCGCGCCGGTGAAGTTGCCAGAAAAATTTACGGAACCGCCGACAGGGGCGGTCAGTGAAGCGCTGTCTTGCAAAGCGACATCGCCAGAAAATGTCGCCGTGCCGCTCGTGATGCTCGTGCCGATGGTCTTGCTGCCGCTGCTGCCGGATTGAACGACGACCGAGCGACCCATCGTGACGCCGGCGGTGTTGATGTTGAGCGTGGCGTTGCTGTTGCCGGTGATGTTGCCAAGTTGCACCGCCGTGGCGGCCGCGCCAAACGCGCCGGAGCCGTTGAGCGCGTCCACCGCGAGGCTCACCGTGCCGGCGTAAATTTTCGTTGAGCCGGGATAGCTATTCGCAGAATTCGTCAGCACCACTTCGCCATTGCCGACTTTCACGATGCCGCCGGGGACGTTGATGTTGGGATAGGGCGTGGGCGAAACACCGCCTTGCGTGACCGAGCCGGACGCGACGTTAATGACCGTGTCCGCCGCCGGGGTGTAAATCAGATGCAGCGCACCGCTGACGACGCTCAAGCTGAACACGCCGCCGATGGTTCCGCTGAACGCGGTCGTGTCGAGGGCAAAGTGGCTGGCGTCGAAACTATTCGCAGTGCTGGACTGGATGATGACGTAGTCGCGCGCGGTCAAAGAATTCCAGCCGGTCGGGGACGCGCCGAGCGAATCAATTTTGATCGTGATGGGATTGCCGCTGCTGGCCGCATCGGTCCAACTGGAACTGCAAGTGATCAAATCCCAGTCCGTGCCGCCGATGCCAGTGGCGGACTTAATCTGCCAGAGAAAATTCGCGCCGCCGCCCAAGGTTAGATCACTGATGCCCAAGTTCGCGGTGGTCGTGGCGTTCGTTCCCGGCGAAACGGTGGCGTTGGTGTTCACCGTGGTTGTTGCCACGACGGAACCGTTGCCGCCGAGAATGGAATTTAGGCCGGTCACCGTGACCGCACCGCTGCCGAGGGCGGAACCGGTGGAATTGTTGGCGAGCAGCGTTCCTGCCGTGATGGCCGTGCCGCCCGAGTAAGTGTTGTTGCCGGAGAAAACCGTCGTGCCAGCGGCGGCTCCCGAAGTGAAAGGATTCAACCGGCGGATGCTGCCCACGCCGGAGATGTCGCCACTGAAAATTTGCGTGCCGTTGGTGTTGGCAGTTTCCATCACCGAGAATGCGGAAGCCAGATCGTAGCCAAATTCACCGACAATCATCGGGCGGCTGAAGTTAATGTTGGTGTTAAAAAAGCGGACGGCAAAAGTGTTGCCCACTGCACTCGTCGGGTCGGCGATTTTCAACGTTCCCGCGCTGCCACTCAGCGTTCCTGACAGCGCCAGATAACGTGTGGTGGCTGTGCCCGTCTTGTTCTGAATGTAGGCGTCCTGCGTGATCACAATCGGATTGGCGATGGGCGTGCTGCTCGTGCCATTGCGGTTCGCACCGGATTGAAGATTGCCACCGGAAAGAAACAATGTGTTCGTGCCGATGCCGATAGTGCCGACATCATCCACTTGGAGGTTGCCCGCCAATACCGTCGTGGTGCCAGAGTAAGTATTCACGCCGCGCAAATAGAAAATGCCATTCCCGGTTTTAGTGATGCTGCGCGAACCGCCGACATCCGAGATAATGCTGAAGACGCTGATTTGCCCGGCAGTGCCGCCGCCATCAGTGGAATACACCGTTCCATCAGTAGCGAGTCCCAAACCCAGCAACTTGCCCGTGCTGGCATTGGTGAAGGTCAGCGAGGCAGTGGTGGAGGCATTGGACAGAACCGTTCCGCCGACTCCATTCAACCGTAGAATTCCGTCGGTGGTGCTTGTGGTCAGATTGCGGATGGACAGAGCGGCGCTGCGTCCCGCGCCTACCGTCACCGCGCCGATTTGCTGGGTGCCGGCGGCGGCTCCCAAATCAATGGCACAGGTCGTCACGGTTCCGGCGCTGTCGAAAATCGCATTGTCCGCGCTGGTGGGCACGGTGATTGAATCCCAGTTGGTCGCGCTGCGCCAGGCCGTGCCGGTGTTCACGCCGTTAGTTCCGCCGGTCCAAGTGATGTCAGCGGCGCGGCTGTGCTCACACCACAGAACGCCGACGACCAGCAGCGCCAACCAACCGGCGATAATGAATTTATTTTTTCCGGCGGATGGAGTCAGAGCAGGATGCTTCATGTTCGTGGTGGGTAGACGGCGAGCTGGTTTTGTTGATGGTCGCAAATTACTAACCCGAATTTTACCGCGTTCCGCGCGGTTGGGAATATAACAAACGTCATATTCCTCGACGCGGTCATATCAGTTAGAGTCTGCTTCAGCTTCAATGGAAAAATCACACACCAAGTTGGCGGCGCTTCTGTTGTGCCTCGGAGTTTTGGCGGCGGAAAAAATTCCGGCGGCGGAAATGTCCTCAACCAATCTTCTACTGCCGGGCACTCGCTTCACAACGGAATGGTATGTGCGCGACACCGGTGTGCCCGGCCCGACGATCTTCATCTGCGGCGGCGTTCACGGCAACGAACCTGCGGGCGCGAACTCCGCCGAGGTCATCCGCCAATGGCCGTTGCTGAAAGGCAAGCTCGTCGTCGTGCCGCGCGCCAATGTTCCCGGACTCATTGCCAACAAGCGGCTCATCCCCGGCTTGGAAACCAACTTGAACAACCTCAACCGCAACTATCCGCGCGCCGGAAAAACCGAAGGCCCGCGCGGAGAACTCGCCACGGAGATTTGGAACCTCGCGTTGCAATTCAAGCCCGACTGGCTCTTGGATTTGCACGAGGGTTTTGATTTTAATCAGGTGAACGAAAAAAGTGTCGGCAGTTCCGTGATCAATTTTCCAAATCCGAAAGGCGTGGCGGCTGCCGATAAAATGCTCGCGGCAGTCAACCGGGAAATCACGGATGAAAAATTAAAATTTGTCCGTCGCGATATGCCGATTGACGGCAGCCTTGCCCGCGCTGGTGGTGAGCACCTGCATATTCCCGCGATGACTTTGGAGACGACCTCCAAGCAGCCGATGGACAAGCGCGTGCATCAGCAGGAAGTCCTCGTGCATACCTTGCTGGCACATCTCGGCATGATGGATGGCGAAATACCCGGACGCCCCATCCTCGCCGACAACTCGGTTCTCCACCTAATCGCCGTTGCCGCCACGACGCCAGCGCCCGCAGCGTCAACAAACACCGTGCGACTCCGCATCGCGCTCTACAAAGGCCCGGGAACCGGTGGCGCCGGCCCGCCGAGTTTGATGAAGCGGCTCAATCATCCGCCAGAATCCAGCATCACCGAAATTTCTCCCGATGAAGTCAAAGCCAACGCCGTGACCAATTACGATGTCATCATCTTCGGCGGCGGCAGCGGCAGCAAGGAAGCCGAGGCCATCGGCGAAGTTGGCCGGAGCAACGTGGTGGATTTCGTTGCCAACGGCGGCGGCTACGTCGGCATCTGCGCGGGCGCGTATCTCTGCACCGCCGGTTATCCGTGGAGCCTGAAAATTGTGAACGCAAAAACGGTTTCGCCCAAGTGGCAGCGCGGACGGACCACGCTCAAAGTGGAAACCACCGCGCGCGGACGGGAAATTCTTGGCACGACGGCGACGAACCTAGACGTGGTTTATCATAACGGCCCGGTCGTGGTCGCAGCCGGTGTGGAAACTTTGCCGAACTTTGAAGCGCTCGCCTACTACCGCACCGAGGTCGCCTCGAACGGCTCACCCGCCGGAGTGATGGTGAATTCACCCGCGATGCTCGCGGCCGAGTTCAAGAAAGGCCGCTTGGTTTTCGTCAGCCCGCATCCCGAACAGACGAAGGGGCTGGAAGACCTTGTGCCTCATGCCATCTTCTGGACGGCCAGACTACCGGTGGAAAAGCTGAAGGCACAACTCAAGGAATCAAAAGCTGAACAATAAAAAATGAACAATCCCTGCACCATCCGTTCCCGCCACGCGTTCACCCTGATTGAACTGCTCGTAGTCATCGCCATCATCGCCATCCTCGCCGCCATGTTGCTGCCCGCGCTCGCCAAGGCGAAACAGAAGGCGGTGCAAACGGCGTGTCTCAATAACATGAAGCAGCAGGGCTTGGCGTTCCAGATGTATGCGGACGACAACAAAGACGTATGCGCCGGCCCGTTGGAACGCGGCGTGGCGGCTGGCAGCGCGGCGGGCAGCGTATGGACGGCCATGAAATACATGCCGGTTGTTTACCTCTATCCATATATGGGGCTGCCAGATCCTGCGGCTAGAACTTCTGTAAATGATTTAAACAATTCCGTTCCCATTTTTACCTGTCCAGCGTCTATTAAAATACAGCTTCAAACCCCGATTCTGGACGGCAAGCGGATAACTTATTCAACGAGAGGTAAAATAATATCATCTGACGATTACTCCAGGCCCTTTGGGTATCCTCCCGGCCTGATTGCCGCTCTTCCTGCCGGAGCACCGCCATTAAAAATTTTGGGGCTTACAAAATATACCAATAATTTGAGCGACCTCTACGCATTGCGTGATGTGGATTTGATCCTCGATAATTCCCCATCGGTTGCCAGTTGGCAAAAAGCTCCGCCTGCTAACGAAATCTCCCCCACGGCTATCCATGGCAACAATCTTCGTAACGTGCTGTTCTTCGACTGGCACGCCCAGTCGGTGCGCGGAACCAACGGGCTGAATTAACACACGCTCGTAACTTTGCCGCCGATTTACGACTCCCGGCCGCGC
>JANOBC010000044.1:0-5313 GCA_031411455.1 Limisphaerales bacterium | reverse complement strand
CTCTTTCTGAAACGCGGCGTGACGCTGACCGCCACGGTGATTGCCGGGGCGGTAGCGAGCAATGCAATCAAAGCTGCGCCGATGGGTTTAGCTGCAAAAATTTCCGCTGCGGCCATTGCCGGAGCAACCACAACTGCCGCCATAATTATGACTGCCATCCAAAAAATTGCCGTGACCGCCGCACTGACCGTAAGCGTCGGCGTGGGGATTTACGAAGCCAAACAATCGCAAGACGCAAAAGCTGAAGTGCAAAATCTCCAGACGCAGCAAGCACCGATGGCGAAGCAAATTCAAGAACTGCAAAGCCAGCAGGCGAACAGCTTGAACACGATTGCGGGGTTGAAAGATGAACTGGCAAAAAATGAGGAAGGTAGACACGAGTTGTTGAAGTTGCGCGGTCAGGTCGGGCAGTTGCAGAGCCAGCTTGGGATGTTGAAACAATCCAGCCAAGCCGCCCTTAATCAGGCGGAGGATGAAAAAGATATGTCGCTGGACAGTCTGGTTGGCCGCATCAATTTCTTGAAGGCACAGATTAAAAAGCACCCAGAGTGGTCCATTCCAGAAATCCAGTTTCTGAACGAACAAGATTGGACGATGATTGCCCGATCAAATTTTCGGATCAAATCAACTGACGATGAGGATGGTATTAGACATACGTTGTCAGAGGTTCGTAAATCAGGAAAATTTAAGTTTGGTCATCGGCTCTGGAAAGCATTGAGCAGTTACGCCGGTGATTATTCCGGCAACCTTCCGACGGATGTTTCATCGCTCAAGCCGTATCTTGATGAGCAAAAGATGCCGCCGGATCCAAGCCGTTTCGGCCTCGTTGTTCCTGGTGGTTCACGTTCCATGCCACAGATGTGGATGCAGAATTATCCGCCGACGGAGGGCGTCTTGTTCCAACGCTACAAGATGATTACCAGTGGTAACACCAATTCGCTCCACCCGAACCAATATGTCATCGCCGAAAAATTTCCCGTGGATGATACCTATGACGCCATGATGAAAGTGGGGATGAATAATTTTGTCACCTTCGGCATCGGCAAAGATGCGTCCTTTGGTCAAAGCGGCACGCCGGATTTGACGGACATGACGCCGGAGCAGTTGGAGCGTTACAACAAGCAGCAAGCTTCGGCAGCAGCTTTCAGCCAGTCCGATTTTTCCAAGATCAACAGCCGGATTGATGATGAAGTAGCAAAGCTGAACCGGCAACGTTCGGCGGAAATCAGCCAACTCTCACAAGGTTCGAATCATCTTGAGCGCCCATTCGTTACTTACCGCACCAATGCCACCCCCGACATAAGCCAATCCGGTGCCAGCGAAGCCGAAATCATTGCCCACAATTCCTGCATCAACAACCTCCGCATGATTGATGCGGCCAAGGCACAATACGCGTTAGAACATAACCTGACAGATGGCAGCACCGTCACTGTCAGCCAAATCGCGCCGTTTCTTCCTCACAACCAGATGCCGAATTGTTCCGGTGACGGCAAATACACTCTTGGTTTAATCGGCAAGGATCCCACCTGCACAATCGTCGGCCATGTGTTGCCTTGAAAAAGCATGCGTTTTCCAGCGCTTGCGCTGAAAAATTCTTGCCGTCGAAAAGGTAAAATAATTCCACCCCGCCCCGCGCGTGCCGCCCGCCTTCGTTTCACTTCGGCGCGGCAAGCCCGGCTGCTGAAAATAGCCCAGCCTTTCAAGGCTGGGTTCACGGTTGGCAAAACTCACCAGTCCTGTTAGGGACGGCAGAAACTTTCTTTCGTCCCTGCCGGGATTTTTTCTTCCCGCCCGCACCAACCCAGCCTTGAAAGGCTGGGCTATTTTCAAAACTGCTTCCGCCGGTCTCCAGCGCCGTCGGCGCGAAATCTTTGTAGAAATACATTCACCAACCGCATCAACTCCATCGAAGCGGCATATTCCCGATGATGTCGCTCCTACGGAGCTTTGATTTTCTGCGGTGGTTTTTGCTACAAAGATTTCGCGCCGCTGGCGCTAAAAAATTCTGGCCGTCGAAAAAGTAAAATAATTCCACCTCGCCCTGCGCGTGCCGCCCGCATCCCCAAAGCGCCAGAGGACTGGCGCACTCCAGGACGCTCTGCGCGGTGCGGGAGCTTCCGGTGAACGCGCCAACGTCCTGGACTGCGGTAGTCCTCTACCGCTTTTCTCCCGAACGCAACACAATCATCCATATCGCCAAAGACCCGCGAACATTTTCGTCGTCGAAAAGGTAAAATAATTCCACCCCGCCCCGCGCGTGCCGCCAGCCTTCGTTTCACTTCGGCGCGGCAAGCCCGCCTTCGTCCCGGAGGGACAACCGGAAATTAGCCAGACACGCAGTGTCTGGAACCGCGTCCCAATAAAATTCGTCCTGAAAGGACGGCGGAGGCGGGCGATTTTCCATCGTCCTTTCAGGACGCAAATCGTTTTGGGTGGCTTCACCAGCCACTTCGTAGCTGGCTAATTTCCCATCGTCGCTCCGCAACTGCGCTCCGTAAAAAGCGCAAAAAGGCGCAAAGAAAAATTCCTCTGCGCCTTGGGTGGCTCTTGGCGGCTAGAGTTACAATTTTGCCGCGACGAACTGCGCGAGCTTTTGCGCGTCGGCGTTGAAGGCACGGATGCCTTCGGCGGTTTTCTCGGTGGCCATCGGGTTTTCGTTGAAGAGCCAGCGGAATTTCTTTTCATCGAGCGGCAGTTTTTCAATCTTGGATTCGCGGGCGAGTTCGGGACTCAATTTGCGGATGAGCGGTGCTTCGGACTTCTGCAATTCCGCGAGCAGGTTCGGGCTGATGGTCAGCAGGTCGCAGCCGGCTAGTTCCTGAATTTCGCCGACGTTGCGGAAGCTTGCACCCATGACCTCGGTGGCGTGGCCGAATTTTTTGTAGTAGCTGTAAATTTCTTTCACGGAAATCACGCCGGGATCTTCGGCGGGCGCGAAATCTTTTTTCTCCTTCGCCTTATACCAGTCCATGATGCGGCCGACGAACGGCGAGATGAGTTTGATTTTCGCATCGGCACACGCGACGGCTTGCGGGAGCGAGAAGAGTAGGGTGAGGTTACAATTGATGCCTTCGCGCTGGAGCACTTCGGCGGCGCGGATGCCTTCCCACGTGGAGGCGAGCTTGATGAGAATGCGTTCGCGGGCGATGCCGTTGGCTTCGTAGAGCTTGATGAAGTGACGCCCCTTAGCCACGCAGGCTTCGGTGTCGAAGGAGAGATTTGCATCCACTTCCGTCGAAACGCGACCGGGGACGATCTTCAAAATTTCCAGACCAAACTTGATGGTGAGGTCGTCGATAACGCGGGCGAGCAGCTCGGCACCGCTGGCTTTGGTTTTGTTGTCAGCGATGGCTTTGTCCACGAGGAATTGATACTCGGGCATCTGCGCGGCTTTGAGGATGAGCGAGGGATTCGTGGTGGCGTCACGCGGCGCGAATTGTTTCAGGCTGGCGAAATCGCCGGTGTCGGCGACGACGGTGGTGAATTGTTTCAGTTGATCCAGTTGGTTGCTCATGGTTTTTGGTTGAATGGCCGGGCTTACGATACGCAGATGGCTGCCGTTGGCAATGGTTTTGCGTCCAATCGGGCATCGGAATTTTAATCGCGGGCATGAGTGGCAGAAATAATATGATGAAAAATCGTTAGAGCGTTTCCTGCCCCGGCGTTTTGACCATAGCAAATCAAAACAACCTTGGGACAGATGAGGGGGTGGTCGGGCGCGTTGCTTCGCACCCGACCGGGGTCAATGTCTTGGGATTTGGGGGCCACCGGCGGTCAAACCTTCAGCGCGCCACGAAAACCTCGACCGCTGTAATACGACTCCGCGCCGTTGTGGCCGATGAAGACGCGGTTGTAACGTCGATCCCCGTAAATCGCACCGCCGAGTTCGCGGATCTCCGCCGGCGTCCGCAGCCAGCTCGACGACTTCGTGTCGAACTCGCCCAGCCTTTGCAGCGCGAGATATTCCTCCTCCGTCAACACCTCCACGCCCATGTCCGCCGCCGCATCCATGACGCAGTTTTTGGGTTTGTGTTCTTTGCGCGAATCCAACGCCGCGCGGTCGTAGCAAAAACTGGTGCGGCCCTTGGGACTTTGCGCGGAACAATCCATGAAGACGAACTCGCCCGATTTTTTATCCTGACCGACCACATCCGGTTCGCCGCCGGTGCGTTCCATTTCCGCGAGCGACCACAGCTTGTCCGGCTTAGCCTCCAACCGCGCCTGCACCTTGGCCCACACCAAAGCTTGGTGATGGGCCTTGTTCGCGTCAAACCGGGCTTTCAACGCGGCCAGCAACTCGTCGCGTTGTTTGGGGGACAAGTCCTTTTTGGCGCTGGTGTTTGTTTTCATAGCTTGGGCGATCGTCGGCAAAGTAAATCAATTCCGCGAACAAGCCACAAGCCGGACAAACAATTCGCCGGAGCGCGGCTGTGTCGAAGACCAGCCGCAGCAGCTACGCCTTCACCGGGCGCGTGGAGCAATCTGGCGCGGCTTGATGCTCTGGCGTTGCTGCGGCTGGTGCGCGGCGCACACAGCCGCGCTCCGTCAAATCTTCAACGTGCCAAACTCATCCCGAAAACGCGCGCTGCTCCAAGGCCATGTCTTCGGGTCGAGAACCAAACCGGCTTTCGCCGGATTGCTCTCGATGTATCTGCGCGTCTCCAATTCCTGATCGCCGTCGCGCATGAACGTGTCCCAGTAATCCGCCTGCCAGAATTCACCGCGACGATTGAGCAATCGGTTCGCCTTTTGCGCCGTGTGTTTCTTCCAGCTCTCCAAAATCTCCGCCATCGGCGTGGCGTCCACCTTGAACAATGCGTGAACGTGATTCGGCATCACCACCCACGCGCGCAAATTGTAACGCTCACCATGAAAGAACCGCACCGCGTCTTCAACGAGCTTCGCAATTTCCGGCTGGCGCAGGTGACATTTGCCGCGACCCTTATCGAGATACGCTTCCAACTCCGCCCGCCGTTGCTGATCGTCCTCAATCTTCAAGAGATGTTCCCACTCGGAACGGAGTGCTTCGGGAAACGAATCTGCCAGTCGGAACGTGACGAACTGCGTGAGTCCAGGCTCATCGCGATGCGGCAAGTAGCCGCGTTCATTCCAACCGCGAAAACCTTGCTTGGCGTCCTCCGGTTTCTGCGGCGAAGACCAGCGACGCTTGCCTTCGACCAAATCGCGCACGCCGGGATTGTGCGGCGGCCCGGGGCGACGCGGTTTGGGAGGCTGGCTCACGCCAAACATTGAGCCGCAAACCCTCGAACGCCGCAAGTCTTGGAACGCCCCCGGAGCGCGGCTGTGTCGCCG
>JANOBC010000043.1:0-4962 GCA_031411455.1 Limisphaerales bacterium | reverse complement strand
CAAACCTTCATAGACTTCATACTTGCTGTTGAGCGGCTGGGAATTGCCCGTCGCATCAATCGCGCCGTTCAACACCGAGTTGCCGAAGATGACCAAGCCACCCCAGAGACCCCGCGCCGTCGAACCCCAGATCGGCATGTCGTCCGGCAACGTCGTGTCGTCCACGTCCGCTGTGAAAATGATGGGATGATGCGGTGTGCCTTCTGCGTAAATTTTTGCACCGGGCGTGATGTAGAGGGCGGCGACGTTCGTGCCTTGGCCACCGAGGTTGTGACCTTTGATGACCGTGCCGGCTTCGATGTTCAACACGCTGTTGCTCATCACAAACGCCGCGCCGTTGAGCGTATAAATGTTGGTGCGATACCAGTTGTTGGTTCCGGTCAGGATTTGCGGAACGTTCACACTGGCGGCTTGGGCGGTCGTCGAGAGCATCGCTGCGCCAGCCAAGGCCGCCAAGATGCCATTCCGTAGGAATGATTTTTTCATAGGTTGTTTCATTTTGTTTTGGTTTAAGTCGGACAAATCGGATTTCACTTCCACTGCGGGCGAAGAGTAGGCAAGCCGGTTGACGCTTGTGTTGCTGCGGCGTGACAAACAGGAAACGTTGCCAACCACGATGGCCGGAAAGTGCCAGCGATCAGAATTCTCCGGTCAACGTGAGCGCGTAGGTGCGGCCGCGACGATAGCTCTGAAACACCGGCCCGCCGTAGCCCGCCCCGAGCGTCTGGAGATACTCCGGGTCGAGAATGTTTTTCACGGCGAAGCGAAGCGTCCAGTGCTTCCAAAATTTCTGGCTGATGGCGGCGTCCAAACTGATGGGCGGGTGCTCATAGACATCTTCGCCGAGCGAGGTGGCGAGGACGATGCGTTCACCGGTGAAATTTGCGCCGATGGTCAGCGCCGTGCCGGAGGTGGGATGTTCGTAGTTGAAATCCAGGTTCACGATGTAGGGCGACTGGTCGTAGAGCGGACGCGTTTTCGCCGCGAACGGATTATTCTGAAGCTCCACCTGCGTGTGCTCCGTCTGCGACTTGATGTAGGAGGCGTTGACGCCGAACGTGAGACCCTTCAAGTGGCGCGACATAAATTCGAGCGACTTGCGCGCTTCAAATTCAAAGCCCAGCACGCGGCCGCTGTCGCGGTTGTCCCAGGTGATCTGCCCTTCGCCAGCGACGCCAATGGTCTTGTCAATCAGTTCAACGGGATTCTCCAGTTGCTTGTAGAAAAATCCGCCGCTGATGAGGTCGCCGGGATTGGGAAACCATTCGAGGCGGATGTCGTAGCTCTTGATGGAGGTCATCGTCAACTCCGGGTTGCCGGTGGCAGTCACGCCGATGTCTGGCAGATAATTTTGGATCGGCGCAAGTTCGCGGAAACTCGGACGCGACAACGTCTCGCCGTAGCTCAAACGCAACTGCACGTTCGTCACCATGGTAAAAATCATGCTCGCGGCGGGCAGCAGGTCGGACTGTTTGATTTGCGCCGTGCCGTCGCGCCCCGCATTCAGACTCAAGTCGGTGCTCTCCAACCGGACCCCAGCAACGACCCGCAGCCATTTGAAGACACCAATGTCACCCATCAAATAAGCTGCCCGCACATCCAACGCCGCCGTGTAGGGATGCGCGAAAGAATCCGTGATGTAGCGGGAGAAATTGTAATTGGTGCGGATGCCGCTGATGTGGTTTGCGACATATTCGAGATAGGCGGGATCGTTCAGATACGAGTTGGGGTTATTCACGTCAAAGCCGCCCGACCCGGTGTAGGAAAAATACTGCTCCTTGAAATCACGGCGGTTGCTGCTGCTGGAATAACCCGCCTTGAGTTTGCTCTCGTGCGGCAGAAAATCCAACGGCAGCGTCCAGTCCACGCGCCAGTTGAAACCGTTCTCGCTGATCTCGCGGAAATACCGCGAGGGATACTGTGGGAACGGCGTGGCTGCATCACCGAACGATGGCTGGCCATCGGGTGAAACAAAATAATTCATGAAGCGGTTGTCTGGCTCGTTCTGCGTCGTGTCCGCCAGCGAAACGACCCAGTCCAATTCCGACTCCGCAAACGGCTGGAGAAATTTATTCTCCACATGGAAAGGCAGCGGGTGATGGCCGTTCAGCTGGTAGTTGTAGATTTCGCGTTCCGTGTAGCGGAGTTGCCAGCGTTCCAACCGGTCGCCTTCCTTGCCCTCGAATTGCGTGAACGTCGCGTGCCGCGCTTCCTCATCCGTGCTGTGCGCGAGCATGAAATTAAAACCCAGCAATGATTCCTTCCATAACTCGTAGCCTAGGTTCACGTTCGCGCCGTAATCCGTCTTGATGTTGCCGCGTTGCTCCGTTCCCAGCCGCTTGGCCACGCCCTCCGGGCTGTAACGTCCAATCTTCGCATCTTCAATGGAGAGAAAATCCCGCTTGTAGTTCACGCCGCCGAAGAACCCAAAGTTGTGGCCCAGCACCGGCTTCGTCGCGCCCCCCGAAGCGGTGAAACCCGAGTTCAACGGCGAGGTCCGCAACTGTCCCGCGAAATCGGACGTGCCGAGTTGCTGCATGAGCCCCTGCACTGCATTCGCCTGCGCCGCCCGTTGGTTCGCACGCGTGGGTGTTTCCCGCGAACTGGAAGGCCCCGGCGGACGCGGCACTTCTGTCAGCCCGAATAAATCCGGAGACAACGGCTTGGGTCCCGAAGGCCACGCGAGTTGCGCCATCGAACTGTTTGGATCAGCCAGGAAATCGCCTTTCAAGTTTGAATTCGGATTGTAGGACGTGCCAAGCGTGAATTTGAAAAATGGTTTTTCCGGAAACGTCTTCGTGCGGATGTCAATCGTGCCGCCGCCCGTGCCACCCGGTTGATCCGGCGTAAAAGTTTTGCTCACCGAAATGCGGTCAATCATCGCCGACGGAAACAAATCAAGCTGCGGCGAAAGTTTGTAGGGATCCGCGCTCGGCACTTCCACGCCATTCAGCAACGTGCGCGTGTAGCGGTCGGACAGGCCGCGCACCACGGCGTATTTGCCATCCACGATGGAAACGCCCGTGACGCGCGCCACAATCGCACCGGCATCAGCCGAGCCGAGCTTGGAAAATTGTTCCGAGCCGATCGCGTCCACCATCGCGCCGGACTGCTGGCGGTCGAAAATGATTTTCTCGGTCTGGTCGGCAAATTCCTCCGCCGTGACTTCGTATTCTTCCAGGTCGTAAAATTCTGGACGTAAGTTGCCGTTCACCGTCGTCGTCTGGCCGGACAGCACGCGCACTTCCGTCACCGTCACCGAGGCAAAACCGGATTTGGAAAAGCGCAGCACCTGCTCGCCTGGCGGGACGTTCTTCAATTCAAAACGTCCGCTCGCATCCGCCTGCGCCGCCAGGGTCGTGCCGCGCACCGTCACCATTACGCCCGGGAGCGGCGTGCCGTTCCAACTGTTCACCACCGAGCCGGCCACGGAGCCGTTGTCCTGCGCCGCCGCCGCGAAGGGCAGTAGCACGGACAAAAATATGAAAGCCATCCGGCGTGACCGGCGTGTAAGGTTGAAAAGCATGACGGAAAATTCCCCGGTAAAAATTTACGAGCGACCCGCGCGGCTCAACTGCTCCACCTTTTCGAGATAGCGCTGCACGTTGTCGCGCGGCTTGATCTTTTGCGCCTTGTGCAGCAGCTCCACAGCGGGCGCATATTTTTGCGACGCGACCAGCAGTTGCGCGCGCTTCAAGTAGGCGTCGGCCTCAAAACCGGAAATCGTCGCGGCGGTCTGATAGCGATACTCCGCCTTCTCGCGCTGCTCGTGCTTGCCGTAGTAATCGCCCGCGAGCAACAGCGCCTCGGCATCAAGCGGATTTTTCTGGATGATCTGCTCCAGCGTGGCAATGCCTTGCTCGCCATCGCCGTTCGCCATCGCCACCTTCGCTTCGAGCTTGAGCAACTTCATTTCATCCGCCGGGTTCAACGTGCCGCTCGCGCCCCGGATTTTGGCAAACAACGTCTTCGCCTCGGTCCACGCGCTGCGGCTCACAAGGATTTGCGCGGGACGCAACGCCAGCGCGGGATTCTGCCCGCCGTCTTTTTCAATCGCGTCGAGATACGCCGCCAGCGCGAGGTCGCGCGCCTCCTGCGTCATGTAAAGGTCGCCCAGCAGAAATAAACTCTGCGCCGTGGCCTTGCCGCGACGACGCAGCATTTCCAAACTCACCGCCGCCTTCGCGGGCTGCTCCTTCTGGATGAACACATTCGCCTGCAACGTCCACAGGCTGTCGCGTTCGGGAAACTGCGCGGTCAGTTCGTCGAGCAGCGCGAGCGCGTGATCGTAGTTCGCGGTCGTCACCGCGCATTTCACGAGGCCGAGCTTGAAGTCCACATTCTCCGGTTCCAGCACGACGGCCTGCTGATACGCGCCTTCCGCCGAGACATAGCGATTGAGGTTCATGTAGGCGAAGCCGAGCAGCGCAAAAACTTTTGAGTCGCCGCCGCCCAGCGAAATCGTGCGGGTCAACGGCGCGATGGCCTCCGCATAACGCCCGGAACGCACGAGCGCGAAGCCGAGATTTTTTTGCGCGCGACGGTAGTCGGGAAATTTCGCGATGGCGGCGTTGAAATGTTTCACCGCGTTCGTCAAATCCTCGTTCTGGAAATAGGTGTTGCCGAGCGTGAAATCAAACACCGCGCTCGCGCCGGGTTTGGCCAGATCTTTCAGCGCGGACTGGGCCTTGACCGGATTATCGCGCAGCAACGGCACGATCTGGTCGCGGTAATTGGCGAGTTCTTCGGGGGCCATGCGCGGCTCCACGTCGGACGCAAAGCCGTAGCTGCCGAGGAGGCGGCGCGCAAAATCGGGATCGTTCCAGATGGGCGCGAGCTCGCTGGTGACGGGCAGCGGCGCAAATTTCGGCGCGGCGTTGGTGCCTGCCGTAGCGGACACCGCGAGCAACACAAAAAAAGTTTTAACGCAAAGACGCAAAGACGCAAAGGCGCAACGCTGTT
>JANOBC010000042.1:0-2833 GCA_031411455.1 Limisphaerales bacterium | reverse complement strand
TAAAGCGGCGCCTGCAGCCAGCGGCTGAAGAAAATTAGGTTGCCGATGGCGTTCTGGGAACGGTTGGTGTTATTCATTTTTACGGATGGTATGGCGGCGGTAAAACAGCGCACAGTAGATACGTTCCAACCCGGATTTGTTCAATCTTTTTTCAAACGTTTCCGTCTGAAACGAATACAATTGAAATCTCACCCCAAGGTCGCAAAGGGCAAAAAGTTTGAATTAATAATTACCTTTGCGCTCTTTGCGGTCGTGGCGTGAGGCCAGAGTTTTTAACCGTTCTTAATTTAATTCATCCGCCCACGACTAACCAAGCGTCGTTTCAAAAACGAACCGAGACGCCGATGAATGGGTTGTAATCGTCCGCCGATTTGGTCACGCCTAGATTCACGCCGGCATCGAGCTGAATATTTTCCGTGAGGCCGTAGGTCAGGCCAAGGTCCACGGTTCCAATCCACGGCGTGTCGCGTTGCGAACTGACCTCGCTGAAAAATTCCACGTAGCCGCCGAGGTTGCCGATGATGTCGTGACTGAAAGTTGCCGTGTTGACGAAGGTTGTGTGATAGCCGCTGTTTTCATCGTTGCGGAGAAAATCAAATTCCGTCATCAAACCCATGCCCCAGCCGAGCGGCAGTTCCACGGCGAGCGGGAGAATGATTCCACCTTCAACCGAGCGGTTGCCCAAGCCGTCCTGATTCGTCGGCGCTTTGATGAACGGCATCATGGCAAAAGCCGTTTTGCCACCGTCGTTGCCCCAGAAATTCTTTTTCAACCGGACCGTTATGTCGCCAAAACCGGATTGGCGTTCCGTAGTTCCGGCTTGGCGGTCGCGGGTGGTGACGTGGTTGTAAGTGTCGAGCACGAGTTGCAAATCCACATTGTTGAAAAGCCCCACCTTCAAATTCACCGGCGCCACCGCGAAGGCATCCACCACCGTGTCCGCACCGTTGGCAGTGTCGTGATCGCGCGCGTAGCTGACGAGATCCATTTCGATTTGGAAATGCCCGGCGTCCACGGTGTAGGGACTTTCGGTTTTGTCCGGGCGGTCCGTGCTCAACTCGCGGAGCGTGTCGCCGGGAGTTTGGTGGAAGAGGTGGTAGCCGGATTTATCAATCGCGCTGGGCGTCACTTTTTTCTCGGCGTTGTCAGCGAACGCGGCGGGTGCCAGCAGGCCAAGCGTCAGGGCAGGCAGGCAGGCGTAACCAACAGTTTTTAACTTTGTCTTTTGCATAAATCTTTCAATTGAATTCCAAAATATTCTTGCCAACCGCGCTGCACGACGGGCATTTTCTGACATGGCAGCGACGCGCAATTCCACTCTCGACGACACTTTCTACCAGCACGCGGATTCTTTTTTCCCCGCGAACCATCATGTCGGTCTCACCTACGACGACATCACGCTGGCGACGCTTTACTCTGACATCCTCCCGCGCAACACGCTGCTTGATACTCGTCTCGCCGACAGCTTGCAACTGAACATTCCCGCCGTGTCCGCCGACATGGACACCGTCACGGAGTCGCGCATGGCGATTGCGATGGCGCTCAACGGCGGCCTCGGCCTCATCCACTACAACATGACCGAGCGGCAACAACTCTCCGAAGTCAGCCGCGTGAAATTTCATGTCCAAGGCTTGATTCAGGAGCCGATCAAAGTTTCGCCCGACCAACTCATTGGCGACGTCCTGAAAATTATCGAGGAAAAAAAATTCGGCTTCAGCACGTTTCCTGTCGTGGATGAGAAAGGCAAGCTCGTCGGCCTACTTTCCGGCCACGTCGTGAAGCCACGCTACGCCGCGAAGAAAGTTTCCGAAGCCCTCACGCCGCGCAAACAGGTTCAGACCATCACGAAGAAGGAGCTTGGCAAAGACCCGATTGCGCGCGCCGATAAGTTTTTCACCGAACACCTCGGCATCCATAAATTGCTGGTCGTGGATGACCACGATCAAATGATCGGCCTCATCACCATGAGCGACGTCGAGCGCATCACGCAGGAACGCAAGGCGCAGTTCAAGCCCGCGCGTGATTCACATTTCCGTTTGGTCTGCGGCGCGGCAGTTTCCGCGACGCGCAATGCGTTTGGTGAACTCGACAAAAAAAGAATCCTCGAACACGTCAGCGCCCTCGTCGAACGCGGCGTGGATTGCGTCGCCGTCTCGACCGCGCACGGTCACAGTCAGGGCGTCGGCGACACGGTGCGCGTCTTGCGCGATGCGTTTCCGAAACTCCCCATCATTGCCGGCAACGTCACGAGCGCATCCGGTGTTGATTATCTCGCCGATTGCGGCGCGAACGTCATCAAAGTAGGGCAGGGGCCGGGTTCCATCTGCACCACGCGCATCGTCGCGGGCGTGGGCATTCCGCAGATGACAGCGCTTTACGTTTGCTCGCGCGCCGCGGCCAAGAAAAAAGTTTCCATTCTCGCCGACGGCGGTATCACGAAATCCGGCGACATCGTGAAAGCTCTCACGCTCGCCGAAGGCGTGATTTGCGGCGGGATGTTTGCTGGCTGCACGGAAGCGCCGGGCGAAGTCGTTGAGATCAGCGGCAAGATGTATAAGCATTATCGCGGCATGGGCAGCCTCGCCGCGATGAAGTCCGGCAGCGCGGCGCGTTACGGTCACGAAAAATCCGACACCACGCGCAAGGTCGCGGCGGAAGGCATCGAGGCGCTCAAAGAAGCGTGCGGCCCGGTGGATCGCGTGCTCGCTCAACTCATCGGCGGCATCCAGAGCGGCATGGGTTATCTCGGCGCAAAAAATCTGGAGCAACTCCGCAGCAAGGCGCGCTACATCCGCGTGAGCGCCGCCGGTATGAAAGAAGCCGCGCCGCACGA
>JANOBC010000041.1:0-9093 GCA_031411455.1 Limisphaerales bacterium | reverse complement strand
TCGCCCGCGCGCAGTGCTTCTCGAAAATGTTCCCGGTCTGGCTTCCGCCAAGTTTGAAGATTATCGCCGCGCCCTCATAGCTAGACTCGCAAAGTCTGGATACCAGACAGAATGGAAAGTTCTGCAAGCTGCTGATTTTGGTGTCCCGCAATTACGTCCGCGCTTCATTCTCGTTGCCTTGCAACCGCGCGATGCAGAATTTTTTGAATGGCCTGAACCAACCGGGCCGTTTCGTTCAGTTGGAGAAACTCTGGTGGATTTGATGGGGGCAAATGGTTGGACTGGAGCGGAAGCTTGGGCTGGTCGAACATTGGCTATTGCTCCGACGATTGTGGGCGGTTCAAAAAAACATGGCGGGCCAGATCTCGGACCGACGCGCGCACGGAAACAGTGGCGAGAGCTTAATGTTGATGGGCTCGGTATTGCTAATGAAGCTCCCGACGAAAACTTTCCTGAAAATGGAATCCCACGGTTGACCGTTCGTATGGTTGCAAGGATTCAAAGTTTTCCTGACGAATGGGAATTTGCAGGAAAGAAAACCATCGCTTACCGCCAAGTTGGAAACGCCTTTCCGCCGCTGGTTGCGCGTGCAGTTGGTTTGGCAATTCGGCGTGCACTAAATCGGCAGCGAACTCAATTAAACGGCGAAACAAGAGAAACGGAAATGAGGTTGCTGGAAGAACACAAACAAAAGAAAAATTATGGCAAAGGAAAAAGGCTCCAAAGCACTGATTCTGGAATTTCTGCTGGCAAACATCGGGCGCGTCATTGAGAGCAAAGAGCTTCAAGAAGCGTCCGGCTGGAAAGCCGAATGGGGACGGCGAGTGCGAGAACTTCGTGACGAGGCGGGCTATCAAATTCTTTCGCACAAGGACCGAGCTGATTTGAAACCCGGCCAATACTTGCTTGAAACTCCAAAGCGGCGGATAGCATTTGAGCGCGGCATTTCAAAAAAGACGCAAGCGGTCGTCCTCGCCCGAAATGGAAACACTTGCCAGATGTGCGGGCTGGCCGCTGGTGACAAAGACCCATTTAGTCCGAACCGCACCGTTCGGTTGACGATGGGACACATCAAGGACAAATCCAAAGGCGGAGATGATACGCCGGGAAATTTACGCGCCCTTTGCACAAATTGTAACGAGGGTTTGCAAAACACAAACCTTCCAACGCCTGACCAAGTCTGGCTTTTATCACAAATTCGTCGTGCAACGATTGACGACCAGAGGGCTGTTTTAGATTGGTTGCAATTAAAGTTTGGCGGAAAAATTTGATTGAGCAGGTTATGCCCGACGAGATTTTTGTCGCCAACGAGCGCACAAAAATTCTTTTCGTTTGCAGCCGCAACAAACGGCGCAGCCTCACGGCGGAAACCATTTTCAAGAGCGAGCCTGCGTGGGATGTGCGCTCGGCGGGAACGGAAGACGGCGCACGCATCAAAGTCACCGCCGGAATGCTCGGCTGGGCGGAGGTCATCGTGGTGATGGAGAAGCGGCACAAGGAACGGTTGCGGCAGAAATATCCGGAAGAACTGGCGGCGAAACGTTGCGTCTGCTTTTTTATTGCCGATGACTACGAATTCATGGACGCCGCACTCGTGGAAATTCTCCGCGAGAAGATGCGGGAATATTTTCCGGCGGGCTGACCGCAAAACTTTTTCCGAACAAGAAATTTAACCGCAGAGAACGCAAAGCGCGCAAAGAAAAGAATTTTTTCGGAACCAATCAGGCTCGGCCTCGTCAGTGGGAAATCTCCTCCCCCCGGATTTTTTCAGTCTTTGCGTTCTCTGCGGTTAAATTTGGTCTTCAGGCTTATTTCACCGGCTCCGGTTCGGCAGGCGCAGCTTCCACGCCCATCAATTCATCCGGCAAAATCACGATGGCGATGCGGCGGTTCTTCGCGCGGCCATCGGCGGTGGCGTTGTCGGCCACGGGGCGAAACTCGCCGTAGCCAACCGCGCCCAATCGCCGCGCATCCATGCCTGCGCGTTCAGTCAGAAAATGAACCGCCGCCAATGCACGGGCGGAGGAAAGTTCCCAATTGCTCGCGAACCGGCTGCGCGCTTCGGGGCGGATCGGCACATTGTCGGTGTGGCCGATGACGTGGATTTTCAAATTTTGATGCTGGGTAAGAAAGGCTGCGAGCTTGCGCATGACGGCTTCGCCGCCGGGATTCAATTCCGCCTCGCCGGAATTGAAGAGCACGCGGTCGAGGATGTTCACGGTGAGCTTGCCTTGCAGCTTGGAAATGGTGACGTCCTTGGATTCGAGCGCGGCGCGCATTTCTTCTTCGAGACCTCTGGCCATCTGGGTGGCCGCCGCTTTTTCCATTTCGAGGTCGGTGATTTGTTTTTGGAGGGCGTCGAGTTGCTCCTTCAATTTTGCGCTGTCGCCGCGCGCACTGTTCAATGCGTCGTTCGCGCGAATGAGTTTGGACTGGAGCGCTTCGAGTCCATGCTGGCGTTCGAGGGCGTTATACCAGCCGATGAGAAAGGTGACGGCGGCGATGGTCGCAATGATGGCGGCGACCCAGCCCAGTTTGGAAAAATTGGGCGGGGTTGCCGTCGTTGCGGATTCGGAAAATGGATTTCTGCCGTCGCTCATTGCGGAGTTATTTTAAGCGAGTTGCCCGCCCGCTGTCCAAGCGAAGAATTGCCTGCGTCATGGTCTTCAAAGCAAAACGCCGGGCGGGTGGCCCGGCGTTTTGTTTTTCGAGAATTTTTTCAGAGACCGCGCACACCGGTCATGGTCTGAGTTTCCACGTCCCAGACTTTCAGGGAGAAGCAGCGCAGGATGTCACGCGGATGGAGCGTGGTGGTCTTGGCGGTCTGGAGTTCGGGGATGTCGCGATAAATTTCTGGCAGACGGTAGAACGGGATGCGGTGGTTCAAATGATGGATGTGGTGGTAGCCGATGTTGGCGGTGAACCATTGCATGACGGCGTTCGTCTTCAGAAAGCTGGAGGATTCAAGCGCGGCACCTTCGTAGGTCCAGCCGTCTTTGTCTTTGAACACGACGCCGGGGAAATTGTGCTGCGCGTAGAAAAGATAACTGCCCATGGCGGCGGCAATGATGCGCGGAACAAAAACCAGCAGCAGGGCGGTCAGCCAGCCGCAGGTGACGATGAGAAAGGTGATAAACGTCACGTGCAGGGCGAGCGCTAGGACGCAGTCGTAATGCTTGCGCGGCGAGCGGATGAGGGGGTAGCTGACCATGCCGACAAAAAAGACGGTGATATATCCCGTAAGCAAAATGAGCGGATGCCGCATGGTCAGATAGATAAAGCGTTGGCTGGTGGTGGATTTTTTGTATTGCTCGCGCGTCATGATGGGGAACGAGCCGATGTGGGCGCTGCGGAGCTTGGAATTGTGCGCGTGGTGATAGTCGTGCGAAGCGCGCCAGATGCTGCTGGGGCAGAGAATCCAGATGCCGAAGACGCGCATGAAAAATTCAGCGGTGCCGGAGCGGGGCAAGATCGCGCGGTGTTGCTGGTCGTGGTAAATGACGAAGAGGCGGACAATGAGCAAGCCGGCGACAAGGCTGCACACGAGCCGCACTGCGAGCGGCACACCGGGCAGGGTGCCGAGTTCAGCGACGGCGAGCAAAAAAGTTGTGGACAGGATGACCCACCAGCTTTTCACCGCATAATCTTTGGCATACGCCTTGGTGCGCGCGTGCAAGGTCAGTGGCTTATTATTTGGAGTGTTCAATGCAGAAAGGTTCGGCGAAGTTGCCGCGGAGGTCAATGAAGTTTGCAACTTTGTTTTAGCGCAGTCGCCAAGTGATGCGGGCTTTGTCGAGGTCGTAGGCGGACATTTCCATCTTTACGCGGTCACCCACGGTGAGGCGGACGAAGCGTTTGCGCATCTTGCCGCAGACGGTGGCGAGGACGAGGTGTTTGTTGTCGAGTTCGACGCGAAACATGGTTCCGGGCAGGACGACTTTCACGCAGCCTTCGACTTCGATGTGTTCTTCTTTCATTAAAAAATAAAAAAGGCGGAGTTCGGTTCTATCCGAACCCCGCCATGAGAATTAGAATTGATTCCTAAAAATCAATAACGGTTGCTACGGCCACCGCCGCCGCCACCGCCGCCACCGCCGAATTCACGACGACCGCCGCCGCCGCCGCCACCGGGAGCGCGTTCTTCACGCGGACGGGCGACATTGACGGTCAAGGCGCGACCGCCGAGGTCTTTGCCATTCAAGCCAGCGATGGCCTGTTGGGCTTCGTCAGCCGTGCTCATGGTCACAAAACCAAAGCCACGGGGGCGGTTGGTCATGCGATCCATCATCAGGTTGGCTTCGGTAACCGTGCCAAACGCGGCGAACGCGTCTTGCAGGTCGTTTTCGGTGGTATTGAAGGAAAGATTCCCTACGAATAGTTTATTGCTCATGTGATGTTTTACTGTCCTAACTGAACTGTGCTTTTACCAGACTGTTTCCGTTAATCGGATTTCAAATCATCACTGAAACTAGGTTCACTTGAAGATTTACCATGCCTTGAAAGAGACAAATGTTCTATCAGACGCGGTCAAATTGACAGGTTCAGGGGGAATTGCAATGACTATTTGCTGAAATTTCCAGCTAGGAAAACCCCGTTTTCCTAACGAAAGCCCGCTTTTCATTTCAAAAATGTCCGCTAAAGTCCGCCATAAACTATGACTGAAGAAATTTTCGACATCGTCAACGAACGCGACGAGGTGATTGGGCAGGCACCGCGTAAAGAAGTCCATGCGCGCGGGCTGTGGCATCGCGCCATTCATGTGCTTGTATTTAACACGCGCGGCGAAGTGTTTCTCCAGAAACGTTCCATGCTCAAGGACACCGCCAAGGGCAAATGGGATTCCTCCACGAGCGGCCATGTGGACAGCGGCGAGGATTACGACGTGACGGCGGTGCGCGAGTTGCATGAAGAAATCGGTTTGAGCGTGGCGCAAACGCCGGAGCGGCTGTTCAAGATTGATTCCTGCAAAGAAACTGGCTGGGAGTTCTGCTGGATCTACCGCTGCGAAAGCGAAGGGCCATTTGTTTTGCATCCCGAGGAAATTGAGACGGGCGATTGGTTTACGCCGGAATTCGTGACCAAGTGGGTGAACGAAAAGCCTCAGGAGTTTGCGAGCGCGTTTGTGTTGTTGTGGAAATTATTTTTAAACGCCAAGACGCCAAGTTGACTTTACTTGCCGTAAAAATGAAGTAGTTATTTCGCCATGAATAATTCGATCATTCCGTATCCGACCGTCATCGAGCAGACCGCCAAGGGCGAGCGGCAGTTTGATATTTTTTCGCGCCTGATGATGGACCGCATCATTTTTCTCGGCACGCCGGTGGACGACGGCATCGCCAACGTCATCATCGCGCAGCTCCTGTTTCTCCAGATGAACGACCCGAAGAAGGATATCCATTTCTACATCAACTCCCCCGGCGGCAGCGTCACCGCCGGCCTCGCGATTTACGACACGATGCAATACATGACCTGCGACGTGAACACCTACTGCGTCGGCCAGGCGGCGAGCATGGGCGCCGTGCTGTTGTGCGCGGGAACAAAGGGCAAGCGGTTCGCGCTGCCGAATGCGAACATCATGATTCATCAGGTCCTCGGTGGCGCGGAAGGCCAGGCCAGCGACGTGGAGATTCGCGTGAAATATATGCTCAAACTTAAGGAACGTCTGAACACCATCATCTCCAAGCACTCCGGCCAGACTTACGACGTGGTGGAAAAAGCCTGTGACCGCGACAACTTCATGAGCTCGGAAGAAGCGAAAAAATTCGGCTTGGTGGACAACGTCGTGGCCTCGCGCCGCGATTTGCCGGCGGCGGAAAAAGTGTAAGCCGGAGCGCAGAGCATTACTCTGCTAAGATTGAAGTTGGGGCGCGGAGGAATGCTCCGCGCTCCTTTATTTTTTCTTCCCGCCCAATCCCCAAATCAGCCACAAGGCGAGGATGAGCAGCAGCACCAGCCACCAGAAATAGCGCAGTTCAAGCGCGGCCATTTCCACAAACTTCATTACCGGCGGAAACAGCAGGGCGAGGATGACAATCAGCAGAATTGCACCCAGCAGCTTGAAGAGAAACGCAAACCGTGGGTTCATGGTTTGACTGGGTGCGGCGGTTGTTTTTGCAGGTCAACGGCGGGCAAAAGCATATTCACGCCACCACCGCCACTGCCGCCGCCGACATAAAGCGGCGCGCGGCCATCCCATTTTTCCACAATCTGCAAATCAATGAACGCCGGCGTCTGCTTGAGCGCCTCGCCCCGGATGCGGATGGATTCCGCGTCGCCTTTGGCTTTGATGACCACGGTGTCAGCTTCGATTTGCGCCTTCACCTGCGTGAACTTCGCCTTGGCTGCTTCCTGTTCCTGCACCATTTTCGCTTCAATGGCGGTTTCCAATTCATGCGAGAGGTCAATGTTCTGGATGACGACATCCTCGACGATGAGCAGCGCGCCGATTTTCTGCCGCACCCCGATGAGCGCCTTGGTTTTGATGTCCTCGCGGTTCTTCACGATCTGCTCGGCGCTCTGCATCGCGGTGACTTCTTTCAAAGCCTCCTGCACGCGCGGCGCGATCAAGCTGTCGAACGGATCACCGGCATAGCCTTGATAAATCTGGACGATGGACGCTTCCGGCACGCGATACAACACGCGCAACTCCGTCTTCACCTGCTGCAAATCCGAGGAGTAACAATCGGCCGTCAGATCGCGCGTCTGCTGGCGGATGGTCACGGGAATGATGGTGGTGATGAACGGCGTCTTCCAACCGAAGCCCTCGCCTTTGAACACCGGCGAGACTTTGCCGAGCGTGACTTCCACGCCGCGAAAACCGGGTTGCACGACATACGAGGCCGAGGCGGCGGCGATGACGATGATGAAAATTAAAATGGCAAAGCCGATGAGTTTGGAGAGAGTTTCTGCGCGCATAATATGTTCAGAGTTTATCAGCGAATCCGTGCGTGCAAGCAAAGAATTTTCAAATTCCGGTGGGACGAGCGTCCGCGCGCGCCGGGCATCGCCAGCCCAAGCGGCTCACGCGGACGCTCGCCCCACCGGAGGAAGCGCCGCAAAATTTTCACCGGCGCGAGACGAAGGCGCTGTCCTTGATGTAAAAACGCAGTCGCCGTTTCGCCCAATGCTTCGCGTAGGCCACGCCGATGCGCGGGCGTTTGACGATGGAAATTTTTTCGGCAACGTCCGGCGCGGCGATAAAAAAATTGTCGCTCAACAAATCCTGCGCGTTCAGCCGCCGGTCAATTTCCATCGCGCGGCAGAGCAAACCTGGCCCGCTCGTTTTGCCGGGAATATTTTTCATCGGTTCGACAGCGCGCAACAAAACCGCTGCGCCATGGCCTTCACTTTCCGTCACCACGTTCATGCAATGGTGCATTCCGTAGATGAGATAGACGTAGGCAAAACCCGGCGAGCCAAACATGACCTTGGTTCGTTCCGTGATGCCCTTGGATGAATGTGCCGCGAGATCATGCTCGCCGAGATAAGCTTCGACTTCGACAATTTTCCCAATGCGCTCCACGCCATCAGCGCGGTGGACCAAAAAATTTCCCAACAGTTCCTGCGCGACGGCGACCGTGTCGCGGTCGTAAAAACGGCGCGGAAGTTTTTGCATGACGAAAGGTGAAATGGTGCCAGCGGACGGAATCGAACCGTCGACCTCGGGCTTATGAGTCCCACGCTCTAACCAACTGAGCTACGCTGGCAACCAAACGGCCAATCATTTTGCGGACAATTTGCCGCCTGTCAAACCGGGAATTGGAGCAAGACAACATCTCGCCCGTCCCGCCCGGCAGTTTTCCCGCCCAGCAAACCATTGCAATCCCCGCGCCCGCCGCTACTTTAGCCGCTGTCAGGTTGGCTGATAACTAAAGACACCTTATGCCCTCCATCGCTGAAAAAATCCGCCTCGACCAAGAGAAGAACGGCGCGCAGCCATGGAAATTTTTCGGCCCTTACCTGTCTGAACGCCAGTGGGGAACCGTCCGCGAAGACTATTCGCCGGGTGGCACGGCCTGGGAATATTTTCCGCACGACCACGCCCGCAGCCGCGCGTATCGCTGGGGCGAGGACGGCATCGCAGGCGTCAGCGACAGCCTTCAGCATCTCTGCCTTGCCATCGCGTTGTGGAATGGCAAGGACCCGATTCTCAAAGAACGTCTGTTCGGCCTCACCAACGCCGAGGGCAATCACGGCGAGGACGTGAAGGAAATTTATTACTACCTCGACGCCACGCCCACGCACTCGTATCTAAAAATGCTCTACAAGTATCCGCAACGGGAATTTCCCTATGCGGAACTGGTCGAGCAAAGCGCGAAACGCGGTCGGCAGGAAACGGAATTTGAAATCCTCGACACCGGCATTTTCGACGATGACCGCTACTTCGATGTCTTCGTGGAATACGCCAAGGCCGCGCCGGACGACATCCTCATGCGCGTGACCGTCCACAATCGCGGCCCGGAAGCCGCGACGATTCACGTTCTGCCGCACCTCTGGTTCCGCAACAGTTGGTCGTGGGACAAGGCACATCACAAACCAAAACTCAAGGCCGTGCGCGGCGGCTCGGCAGTGATGGTGGAACACGACGACCTTGGGATGTATGAATTTTCTCCCGGGCCGCTGGATGGAGAAATATTTCCTGAACTGCTCTTTTGCGAAAATGAAACGAACGCCCACCGGCTTTTCGGTGACGAAAAAGCTGAAGGGTTTTTCAAGGACGCCTTTCACGATTATCTCATCCACGGGGAAAAAGACGCCGTGAACCCCAAGCGCACCGGCACAAAAATGTGCGCGCACTACGAGCTGGAAGTTCCCGCCGGCGGCACGCGCGAAATCCAGTTGCGCCTCGCCCGCAAGACCGCCGCGAAACCGTTCGCCGACTTCGCCGAGATTTTTTCCAAACGCATCGCCGAGGCGGATGAGTTTTACGCCGAAGTGCAGCAAGGCATCGAGGACGATGACTTGCGCTCCATTCAGCGGCAGGCGCTCGCGGGCATGATCTGGTCGAAACAATTTTATCATTTCAACGTGCGGACGTGGCTCAACGGCGACCCAGCCCAACCCGCGCCGCCCGCCGCCCGCAAGACCGCGCGC
>JANOBC010000040.1:0-4093 GCA_031411455.1 Limisphaerales bacterium | reverse complement strand
CACGAACGTGAATGGTCAGTCGAAGGAGGAACGTCGTGTGGCAATCGCCATCACGGGACAACGCGCACTGCCCTTCTGGAGCGGCGGCGAGCGTGACGCGAAGTTTGATGCTTACGATTTGAAAGGTCTCGCCGAAGATTTGCTGGAACAATTCGGTTTGCGCGGCATTGCGTTCGGCAAGCGCGCGGAAAGCACGGCGCTGTTCCTCGAATCTGCTGCGGTGACGCTTGGCGGAAAAGTTTCGCTCGGCGAACTCGGCCAATTGCTGCCAACGCTCGCAAAGAAATATGATCTGCGCGACGCCGTGTTCCTCGCAGAGTTTAATTTGGATTTGCTCCTCTCGAAACGTAACGCCAGCAAGTCATTCAAATCCTTGCCGCAATTTCCATCGAGCCGCCGCGACGTGGCGATGCTCGTCCCTGAAGCCGTGACGCATGAGGCCGTGTTGCAGTCCGTCAAACAGGCCAAGGCCGTGAACCTCGAATCGGTCGAACTCTTCGACATATTTCGGGGCAAGGGAATTCCCGAAGGTCAGAAGAGCCTGGCGTATGCCTTCACTTACCGCGCGGTGGACAAGACGCTGACGGATGCGGACGTGAATGCGGCGCACGAAAAAATTATCGGTGCGTTGAAGACTAATTTGCAGGCGGAAATGCGGGCGTAAAACCGAACCTCGAATTGGCGTTCATTCTAGGCACATCCAAGCGGGGTTAACATCGCCTGACGTGGTTATTAACTCATGGCCATCGTTGCATTGCTTGTCTGGTTGCACGGCCGACACAACTTGACCAACCTTGCGAGCATCACCAGTTCTGTGGATGCCATCGGTGTCACTTTTCACTGCCCTCGCACGTCTGAAGCAATCAATGTCCATCTCCAAACTTCGTTCATCCCGTCTGGCAATTGTGCTGGCAGTTGCGACAATTTTCATTTCCGAAAGCCTGCACGCGCAAACAAACGTCACGATTTCCGAGGACGAAAACTCCTACACGCTTGCCAATGGCATCATCACTGCCCGCGTCTCGAAGCGTTCCGGCGACCTTCAATCGCTCGAATATAAAAAACTGGAGATGCTCGATGTCGAGTCCGGGCGGCAGGAAGGTTACTGGTCGCACAACACCGGACGCGCGACGAAAGTTCTCCCGCAAATCACGATTGACCCGAAATTGAACGGCGGCGAGCGCGCGGAAGTTTCTGTCAAAGGAATTTCCGGCGGCAACCAGATGGGCAGCGGACCGGGTGGCAGCATCATCATGGACATTGAAATCCGTTACACGCTCGGTCGCGGTGAGTCGGGCGTTTATACCTATTCCATTTTTAATCACCCGACTAATTATCCCGCGACTTCCATCGGCGAAGCACGTTTTTGTATGAAACTGAATGACGATATCTTCGACTGGATGAGCGTGGACAAGGATCGGAACATGAAATTGATCTCCGCCTACGACTGGAATCACGGCACCGTGATGAACGGAAAAGAAATGCGCCGCATGACCACCGGCATCATGAAAGGCCAGGTCGAACACAAATACGATTACACCGCCAATCAGTTCGACGTGCGCGCGTGGGGCTGGTCGAGCACGAAAAAAAAAGTCGGTCTCTGGCTCGTCAATCCGAGCGTGGAATACTTGAGCTGTGGTCCGACGAAATATGAACTCTCCTCGCATCGCGACGCAACCTTCAACACCAACGCGCTGAATGCTCCTGCTCCGCCGACACTCTTGAACTACTGGCGAAGCAGTCATTACGGTGGCAGCATCTGCAACATCGGAACCAATGACGCTTGGACGAAAGTCATTGGGCCTTTCCTGATCTACTGCAACTCCGCCGAGAAACACGACGCGCTTTGGCCCGATGCGCTCGCGCAAGCGGACAAGGAAACGAAGGCGTGGCCGTTCGACTGGGTGCGAGGCGTGGATTATCCTCACAAAAACGAACGCGCGACCGTGATCGGAAAAATTATTCTCAACGATCTTCAAGCGCCTGATTTGAAAATGAAAAACTTGCTCGTAGGCCTCACCGCCCCGGATTACGCGCCGGCAGTCATTCCGCGCGGCCCGCGCACGGGGCGAGGTGGACGCGGCGGCGGCGGCGGTGGATTCGGTCTTGCCGGTGGCGGCGATGACGAGGCCGCGATGACGAACCAGAACAATTTTGCGAATGGCGGCACAAATAATTTCGTCGCCCGCACAAATTTTTCAACGCGAGCCGACGTTAGTTTTACGAATCGCTTCGGACGCTTCGGCACGAATGGCGGCGCTGGCTTCGGTTTGCCTCGCATCGTCGAATGGCAGAATGACGCGCGTAATTACCAGTTCTGGGTGCGCGCGGATGATGACGGAAATTTTTGCATTCCCAACGTCCGCCCCGGAAATTATTCGCTCCACGCCATCGCCGACGGTGTGCTGGGTGATTTGACCGTGACGAACATCAGCATCGCGTCCGGCAAAAATTTATCACTCGGCAACGTGGACTGGCAGCCAGTGCGATTTGGAAAACAACTTTGGGACATCGGCATCCCGAATCGCAAGGCCTCGGAATTTTTCAAGGGCGACGAGTATTTTCACTGGGGCTGGTATCTGCAATACCCGAAACTTTTTCCGCTCGATGTGAATTACGTCATCGGCAAAAGCGATTTTCGCAAGGACTGGTTCTTTGAGCAGTTGCCCTACAACACCGACACTAACAACACCACCGGCAACGGACGCGGCGATGGCACGACCTGGGCGGTCATCTTCAACCTCACGAACGCGCCGCAAGGCAAAGCCATCTTGCGCCTCGCTCTCTGCGGCATCGGCACACGCACCATCACCGGCCATCTGAACGACCAACCCATCGGCACCGTGACCAACTTGGCTTACAACGCCACCATCAATCGCGACGGCATCGGCGGCTCATGGTGTGAACGTGACCTGACCTTCAATGCCTCGCTCATGCGAGCGGGGACGAACACCCTTGAACTAACCATCCCGCCCGGTTCGCTCACGTCGGGGATCATGTATGACTATCTGCGGCTAGAATTGGATGAGAAGTCGTCAACGTCAAAATAACTTTTCATTCTGATTAGCGCGGCGCGATTTCTTTTCGTGCCTTTCGTGTCTTTCGTGGTTAAATTCCGCGCTTGACCGTCACGCTTTTCATCCCCTGCTTTGTGGACGCGCTGTTTCCGCGCGCGGGCATCAGCATGGTCGAGATTTTGGAACGCCTCGGACACAAGGTTGTGTTCCCCGAGCAGATCACCTGCTGCGGCCAGCCGCCGTTCAACTCCGGCTATTGGGATGAGGCGCGCACCGTTGCCGCCAAAGTTTTGCCGCAGCTTGCGGACGCCGAGGCCATCGTCATCGGCTCTGGTTCGTGCGGCGCGATGCTAAAAGTTTTTTACCCGCAACTTTTCGAGAACACGCCGCAATCTGCGCTCGCCAAACAGATCTCCGCGCGCACCTGGGAATTCTCCGATTTTCTCGTCAGCAAACTCGGCGTCACCGACCTCGGTGCAAAGTTTCCGCACAAGGTCACGTTCCACGACGGCTGCCACGGCCTGCGGGAACTCGGCCTGAAAAAATCTCCGCGCGCCTTGCTCGGCAAAGTGAACGGGCTTGAACTCATCGAGATGGGCGAGGCGGAAACCTGCTGCGGTTTCGGCGGCACGTTCGCCACGAAGTTCCCGATGATTTCCACCGCGATGGGCGAGGTGAAATGCACTTCCGCCACGGAAACAAAGGCTGATTACATCGTCTCGAACGATTCCAGTTGCCTGATGCACATCCAAGGTTTGCTCTCGCGGCAGGGCAATCCAATCAAAACCATTTCCCTCGCGGAAGTCTTGAACCAGAAATAATTTTATTTAGCCACAGATGGACACAGATTTTCACAGATAATTGCAAAATGCAGATAAGACTTTCTGCATTTGTATTATCTGTGTCTCATCTGTGTTTATCTGTGGGCCGTATTTGTACTAGGTCGGGCCCGAGTCGTCTTCCATTTCTTGGATGTACTTCCTGAGGCGTTCGTTTTCGTCGCTGACGTGGTGCAGCTTGAGCATGTTCTCGACGCGCTTGACGAGCTCGATCTTGTTGACCGGCTTGCTGAGGAA
>JANOBC010000039.1:0-26598 GCA_031411455.1 Limisphaerales bacterium | reverse complement strand
TGCGTGGCGCGATGGCATCGGGTTCGGCCTCGACCCGGCGCGCTCGACGCGTTACGACAAGCAAGGCCGCTACGGCGGATTTTTTACGCAGAAACAAATCCGCGACGTCGTCGCTTACGCGGCGGCCCGGCACATCACGGTCGTGCCTGAAATTGAAATGCCTGGCCATTCCAGCGCGGCGCTGGTGGCGTATCCGCAGTTCGCGTGCGCCAACGCAAAAATTTCCATGCCGGACAAAGGCGGCGTCTTTACTGGCGTTTATTGCGCGGCGAACGAAGGCACATTCACCTTCATTGAAAATGTTTTGGCGGAAGTCGCGCCGCTGTTTCCCGGAAAATACATCCACATCGGCGGCGATGAAGTGGTGAAATCCAACTGGATGGCATGTGCGGCTTGCCAGTCGCGAATTAAAAATGAAGGGCTGAAAAACGAACACGCGCTGCAAAGTTATTTTATCGGTCGCGTGGAAAAAATCGTCAACGCGCAGGGCAAAAGCCTCATTGGCTGGAGCGAAATTCGCGAAGGCGGCCTCGCCCCCAGCGCCGCGCTGATGGACTGGATCGGCGGCGGCGCAGAATCCGCCGCGAGCGGCCACGAGGTCGTGATGACGCCGACGAAGTATTGCTACTTTGATCATTATCAATCCACCAACCGCGCGGCCGAGCCGAAAGCCATCGGCGGATTTCTGCCGTTGAAAAAAGTTTATGAGTTCGACCCCGTGCCGACGAATCTACCGGCGGAATTTCACGCGCGCATCCTCGGCGGTCAGGCGAATCTCTGGGCGGAATACATCCCGAACTTGCCGCAGGTGGAATACATGATGTTTCCGCGTCTGGGCGCACTCGCCGAAGCGACATGGTCGCCGAAAACAGCGCGTGACTTTGAAAATTTCAAAGCCCGCACCGCCGTGAATGAAAAACGACTCGGCGCGCTGGGCGTGAATTATCGTCCATTGTCCAAGCCTGAATAAAATGAACCTCGCCTCCTCCAAATTCTCCGCGCCGCTGGATCAAAATTTCCAGCCGGCGGTTTTGTTCAACCGCAACTATCTCGAAGCCGCGAAAATTTCCGGCCGCGCCGTGCCGCTGGTCATCGGGCTGGAGCGCGAGAACAAGCTCGTCTCGCGCTACGAAACTCATGTGATGTCGCAGGCAGATTCGACGACGCTGTTTTACGTCGAGCGGCTGGTGAAATTTTTGTTGTGGGCTTGGGGTGGCGGAAAACTTTATGTCGGCGGGCCAAAAAAAATTGGCGAGGCCATCCAGAAAATTTATTCGCCACGCGGCGCCCGGAAGTTTGACTTCGACATGATGACGTCGGCTTACGCGAAGAAGTTTTCCGTCGTCGTCACCACGGCGGAAAAAGTTCCAGCGGCGAAGGAATCCAAGGTCGCGGCGGGCGGACACTTGAAAGGCTGCCGCATCGGTTTTGATCTCGGAGCGAGCGATTACAAATTTTCCGCCGTGATTGATGGCGAGGCCGTTTACACCGACGAAGTGCCATGGGATCCGAAGACACAGTCAAATCCCGAATACCATTATCATCACATCGTGAGCGGCCTGCATCGCGCCGCCGCGTATCTGCCGTGCGTGGACGCTATCGGCGGCAGTTCGGCGGGGATCATCGTGGACAACGAAATTCGCGTGGCGTCGCTGCTGCGCGCGATTCCGAAAAAAGATTTTGCGCGGGCGGCGAAAGTTTTCAAACGCATCCAGCGCGAGTGGAACGTGCCGGTCGTCGTCATGAACGATGGCGACGTGACCGCGCTCGCTGGCGCGCTTTCGCTTGGCGCGAAGGGAATGCTTGGCATCGCCATGGGATCGAGCCAGGCGGCGGGTTTCATGGATCGGCACGGAAGAATTCCCGGCTGGCTGAACGAACTGGCATTTGTTCCCGTGGACATGAATCCCGATGCGGCAGAAGACGAGTGGTCGCGCGACAAGGGAACGGGCGTGATGTATTTCTCGCAGCAGGCGGTGAATAAACTGCTGCCCGCCGCGAAAATTTCGCTGCCGGAAAAAATGGGTTTGCCCGAACGGCTCAAGGAGGTGCAAGCGCTCATGGCGAAGGGCGACGCGCGCGCGGCGAAAATTTACGAGACCATCGGCATTTATCTGGGCTGCGCGTTGGCGCAATACACGGAGTTTTACGATTATGAATCCGCGCTGATTCTGGGCCGCGTCACGACGGGCAAGGGCGGCGACATCGTGATTGATAAGGCGCGCGAAGTTTTGAAAAAGAATTTTCCTGAAGTCGCGGGCAAGATCGAATTGCGCGTGCCAGACGAAAAATCCCGGCGCGTCGGCCAAGCGGTCGCGGCGGCGAGTTTGCCGGCGTTGAAGAAATAATTTTCTTGTGAGATCAATCAGGCAGTAGTGGCACAGGCCTCGGGCCTGTGTGTTTCAACGGCAGCGAACTGGCGGCGAGCAGTAATTCACAGGCCAGAGGCCTGTGCCGCTATCGGAAGCCGGCGGTCTAGTTGCAAGCGGCGACGGTCTAAAAATAATTTTATGCAGTTTCACAATTCCACAGCGGAAATTTATGTGCCGGACGGCAAGCCGATTGCCGCCGCGCTCCAGCGCGTGACGCATCTGGGCATTGGCGCGCATCAGGACGATCTGGAGTTCATGGCGTTCCACGGAATTCTGGAATGTCACGCGAGCAAATCAAAGTGGTTCGGCGGCGTCACTTGCACGAATGGCGCGGGCAGCGCGCGCACCGGCAAATACAAAAAATTCTCCGACGAACAGATGATGGCCGTTCGCCGCCGCGAGCAGAACCGGGCCGCAAAACTCGGCGAGTTTGGCGCGATGATCCAATTGGATTTCCCCAGCAGTGCGGTGAAGAGCGCGACGGACGCGTCGCTTAAAAACGATTTAGTAAAAATTTTCTCCGCCGCAAAAGCACAGGTCGTTTACACGCACAATCTCGCCGACAAACACGATACGCATATCGGCGTCGTGGTGGCGGTGATTCAGGCGCTGCGCGAATTGCCGAAGTCGAGACGTCCAAAAAAAGTCATTGGTTGTGAAGTCTGGCGCGATCTCGACTGGTTGGCGGACGCGAAGAAAGTCGTCATGGACGTGAGCGGTCACGACCCGCTGGCGGCGAAACTAAACGGGATGTTCGATTCACAAATTGCTGGCGGCAAACGCTACGACTTGGCGACGCTCGGCCGTCGCTCCGCGAACGCGACGTTTTTTGATTCGCACACCACCGATGCGGCGACGCAGGTTATTTTCGGAATGGATTTGACACCACTCGTGACGGACGCGTCGCTTGACATCGCGGATTACGCGGCGAGCTTCATCGAAGCGTTCCGCGCGGATGTAAAAGGCAAGTTAAGCCAACGTCTCGGAAAAATTTGAACCATGGAAATCATCATTCAACCAACGGCGGAAGCCGCGACGAAAATCGCCGCGCGGCTCATGGGCAAAGTCATCCGCGAAAAACCCGCTGCTGTCCTCGGCCTCGCCACGGGCGGCACGATGGAGCCGCTCTATCGCGACCTCGCGGCCATGAAGCTCAACTGGAGCCAGCTCACGACGTTCAATCTGGACGAATATATCGGCATCTCGCCGTTGCATCCGCAGTCGTATCACAGCTTCATGTCGGAAAAACTTTTCAAGCGCGTCAACATCTCCATCCCGAAAGTCCACATTCCTGATGGGCTGGCGAAGGACGTGCCGAAGGCCTGCGCGCATTACGAGGAAAAGATTTTGTCGGCGGGCGGCATTGACCTGCAACTGCTGGGCATCGGCACGTCCGGCCACATCGGGTTCAACGAGCCGACTTCTTCGCTCGCGTCGCGCACTCGCATCAAGACGCTGACGCCACAGACGCGGAAAGACAACGCGCGCTTTTTTGAGAGTGCGGGCGAGGTGCCGTTTCACGTCATCACGATGGGCATCGGGACGATTTTGGAATCGCGGCATTGTGTGCTGCTGGCGTTTGGAAAAAACAAGGCGCACGCTGTAGCAGGCATGGTGGAGGGCGCCATCACCGCGATGAACCCGGCGAGCGCGCTGCAATTGCATCCGAAGGTCACGGTGTTTCTGGACGAGGAATCGGCGGCGGATTTGAAGATGAAAGATTATTACCGCTGGGTGTATGAGCAGAAGCCGGATTGGCAGAAGGTTTAGCCGTGGCATAGGCTTCTGGCCTAGGTGTCCAAAGCCGTTCGTGCATCGTGGAAACTGAAACTCACAGGCTAGAAGCCATCAAGGAAAACCAGCGAAATGCTGAAGATGAAAAAGTATTTTCAATCATTGTTCTACGCCGCGCTCCTGCTCGCCGCGCAGTTTGCGTTTGCGGCGGACGCGCGGCTGGAGGTCATCACGCTGCACAGCCGGGCGTTGCGGGGAAATGTGCTGGGTGATCCTGATACGCGTCCAGTTCCCATTTTTATTCCAGCCCAGGCCACGAACGGCGCGCGGCTGCCGATTGTTTACTATTTGCCGGGCTATGGAAATTCGGCGGACAAATTTATCATCTCCAACAACGCGGCGGTGTGGCTGAAGTTCACGCAGAAAATTGCGGACGAAATCACGCCCATGATCCTCGTGGTGTGCGATGGCAAAACGCGCTGGGGCGGCAGCCAGTATTTGAACTCGGCAGCGCAGGGCGGCTACGAAAGTTTTTTGTGCGATGAAATTGTTTCGGCGGTAGAGAGAAAATTTCCCGCGCCGACGGGCAGCGTCCGGCGCATCATTGGCGGCCATTCCAGCGGCGGGTTTGGCGCGCTGCGGCTGGGCAGTGACCGGCAAAAACTTTTTGACGGCATCATCGCGTTGAGTCCCGATTCGGATTTTTCCACGAGCCATCTGCCGCTCGTGCAAGTGGCGGCGGTGGCAAACCTGCCGCTGGCGGATGTGGAAAAAATTGCGGCGGGCGAATTGCCCGTGCCGAAGAATGGCGACATCACTTACGCGCTGGGCCTGTCCGCCGCCTACGCGCCGCGCGGCTGGCCGCATCGCGGTGAGTTCGAGTGGCTTTACGATGCGCATGGGAAATTTCGCCAAAAAGTCTGGCAGCGCTGGCTGGACAATGACCCGCTGACGGTCGTGCAGAAAAATAAAAAAGCGTTCGCACCCGCGCAGCAAATTTATCTGGAAGGCGCGGCGCAGGACGAGTTCGCGGCGAACATCGGCGCGCGGAAAATTTACGAGGTGTTGAAGGAACGTCCGGCGCGCTGCACCTTTTACGAACCGCCGGGAAAACATTCCGCCCATGTGCGCGAACGGTTGCAGCGCGGGCTGGAATGGATTTTTGAAAAACCGCTGACAGACATCCAATGAAAAATAAAAGCCATCTTCTAATTTTTGCCGCCGGAATTTTCTTGTGCGGCTGCACCACCGCGCGCGTCGGAAAAATGGAGCGGCGCACGGGCGATGAGATCGTTGCCGCCGGACAATTTTTTCATACCGGCACGCCGGTCGTGCTGTGGCTCGACCCCGGCGGTTACGATGCGTATCGCGTGGAGCGGCGGTTTGGGCCGATTGAAAAATCCGACTGGAAAACTTCGAGCGAAGAAGTGAAGTCGCTCAAGACGCCGAACCGTTACAGCCTGCGCCAAAAAAATCTCACGCCGAATGAGATCGAGCGTGTGCGCGGCGGTGGCTGGGATTTGCCGCTGCTGCAAAGTGTGGTTGACCAGTTCGTGCTGCACTTCGATGTCTGCGGCGTGAGCCGGACGTGTTTTCTCGTGTTGCAGGACGACCGCGACTTGAGCGTCCATTTCATGCTGGACGTGGACGGCACGATTTATCAGACGCTCGACTTGAAGGAACGTGCGTGGCATGCGACGACGAGCAACGACCGCTCCATCGGCGTGGAGATTGCGAACATGGGCGCGTATCCGGCAGCGGGGAAAAATCCGTTCGCGCAATGGTATGGCACGAACGCAGCGGGCAAAACCATTCTGACTATTCCTAAGCGGCTCGGCGGCGGCGGTCTCCGCACGAAAAATTTCATCGGCCATCCCGCGCGCAATGAACCGGTGCGCGGCGTAATTCAGGGCGAGAGCTTGGTGCAATACGATTACACACCGGAACAATATGCCGCGCTGGCAAAGCTGACGGCGGCGCTGTGCAAAGTTTTTCCGAAGTTGACGTGCGATTACCCGAAGGACGCGGAGGGGAAATTGATTCCGCACAAATTGCCGGATGAACAGCTTGCCGCTTATCAGGGCGTGATGGGCCATTATCACGTTCAGAAAAATAAAACCGACCCCGGCCCGGCGTTGGACTGGGAAAAGGTTGTGGGCGGCGCGCAGAAAATTTTGGGTGAACATCCGTCGCAGAAATTTGAACGGTTGCCGACGCCGCGTGCGCAGGAACAGAAGTGGCGGCGCGCTCCCGTTACAATTCTACAAGAAAAGGGATAACTTTGGCCTGTGCGCTGATGGGATGCGCGTCTAGTCTGACGCAGAATTTTTAGCGGAGAAACTTTTGGGCGCATTTTTTGAGACGTAAATGAAATTTCCTTCCATCCATGACCGGCTGGCCGTTTGCAGTTGGTCGCTCCAGCCGACGAGTCCCGATGATTTGGTTCAGAAGCTCAAGGCCACCGGCATTTCGCGCGTGCAACTGGAACTCGATCCGCTCCGTGATGCGCCAAAAGTTTGGGGCGACACCGAGAAAATTCTCCGCGAGGCGGGCGTCACCGTCGTCTCCGGCATGGTGCGCTGTCTGGGCGAAGATTATGCCACGCTGGATTCCATCCGCGTCACCGGCGGCATCGCCCCAGACGCGACGTGGGAGCAGAACGTGAAGAACATCAGCGCCGCCGCTGCCATCGCGAAGAAGCTGGGGCTGAAACTCGTGACGTTTCACGCGGGATTTTTGCCGCCGGATGAATCGCACCCCACGTTCGCCAAGATGCGGCAGCGGCTGGACACGGTGGCGGACATTTTCATGGTGCAAAATATTTTGCTCGGCCTAGAAACCGGCCAGGAAACGGCGCAGGAACTGGCCGCTCTGTTGCACAAATTAAATCACCCGAACATCGGCGTGAACTTCGATCCCGCCAATATGCTCATGTATGACAAGGGCGATCCGGTGAAGGCGTTGCACTCGCTCGCGCCGTGGATCCGGCAGGTGCACATCAAGGACGCCAAGCGCGCCAAGACGCCGGGAACGTGGGGCGAAGAAGCGGTCGTCGGCAAGGGCGAAGTGGATTGGCGCGGATTTTTCACGACGTTCAAGCACGTCGTGTTCAACGTGAACCTCGTCATCGAACGCGAGTTCGGCAACAGCCGCGCGGCGGACATTCGCGCCGCGCACGATTTCATCCGGCGAACTTTCTCTTGAAACTCATGGCGCAAAAAAAAGTCAACGTCGCCGTCGTCGGCCTAGGTTTCATGGGCGTCACCCACCTGCGCGCCTATCAGAAGCTGCGCCACGCGCGCATTGTCGCCGTGTGCGACCCGACGCGGGTGCCGGTCAACGGTGTGCTGGGCGGCGTGAACGGCAACATTGGCGACGCCTCGGCCATCGTGCTTGGCAAGGGCGTGAAAGTGTATCGCGAATTTTCCGAAATCCTCGCCGACCGCGACGTGGACATCGTGGACATCTGCACGCCGACGCGATTTCATCCCGCGCAGGTCAAGGCCGCGCTGCGCGCGCACAAGCACGTCCTCTGCGAAAAGCCGCTGGCACAAAACCCGGGCGAGGCAAAAAAAATTCTCGCGGCCGCGAACGGCAATGGAAATTTCCTGATGCCCGCGATGTGCATGCGGTTCTGGCCGGGCTGGGCGGAGATGAAAAAAATCGTCACCGGAAAAGTTCACGGAAAAGTTCTGGCCGCAAATTTTCGGCGCGTCTCGGCGAAACCGGCGTGGAGCAAGAATGGTGTTCACGCAGGCGGCGCGCTTTACGATCTGCACATCCACGATACGGACTTCGTGAATTATCTGTTTGGCCGTCCCCAAAAAGTTTTTTCCACCGGCGTCGCCGATGTGCGCGGCAACATTGACCACGTCATCACGCAATATATTTACGCCGACGGCCCGACCGTTCACGCGGAGGGAAGCTGGCTGCTGACGGAAGGTTTCAACATGGCGTTCACGCTGAATTGCGAGCGGGCGACGATTGATTTTGATTTGGCGCGCGGCGCGGGGGCGCTGCAAATCTCGCGCAGCGGCCGCAAGCAGCGGTTGCTGAAACCCGCTGGCACGGACGGCTACAGCGCGGAGATCCGCTACTTCGTAAATTGCGTGGCGCGCGGCGAAAAGCCGTCGGTGGTCACTGCGTATGACTGCGTGACGGCGCTGGAAATTTTGCGCGCGGAGGAAAAGTCCGTGCGGACAGGACGCGTGGTAACACTGTAAGCCCGAATTTGTCAGCAAAGAACGCGACGGCAGCGAAGGTTTTCAAACAAAGTTTTTTTCTTCGCTACCTTTGCATCCTTCGCGTGACACAAAACGTATTTTTATGAGCATCCGTTTCAAACTGTTCGTGATGATGGCGCTGGAGTTCTTCATCTGGGGCGCGTGGCTGCCGCTCATCTTCGGCTACCTGCCGAGCCTTGGCTTCACGCCGGGGGAGCAAGCCTGGATTCTCAATGCGTTTCCCATCGCCGCCATCGTGGGGATGTTTTTTAGCAACCAGTTTTGCGACCGCAATTTCGCGGCGGAAAAATTTCTCGCGATCAGCCACCTCATCGGCGGCGTGGCGATGATTGGGCTGGCGTTCACCAAAACCTTCTGGCCGTTTTTCGGATTGATGCTCGCGCACTGCTTGCTGTTCGTGCCGACGATGTCCATCGTGAACTCCATCGCGTTCGCGCATATGAAGGACTCGCAGAAGGAGTTCGGCCTCGTGCGGATGGGCGGGACGATTGGCTGGATTCTCGCCGCGTGGCCGTTCACGTTTATCTTGGTGGACTGGGACAAGGTTCACGCGGCCAACACGCATGGCTTCGTGGAATGGCTGGGCGCAGTGCTGGGTTCCGGGCTGACGGGAGAAAAATTGAAGGCGGCCACCGCATGGACGTTTGTCGTGGCGGGCATTGCATCGCTGGTGCTGGCGGCGTTCAGCTTTGTGCTGCCGCCCACGCCGCCAAAAAAAGCGGGCGCAGGCGCAACGGAAAAACTCGCATGGCTGGAGGCGTTGAAACTGCTGAAACATCCCTTCGTGCTCGTGCTGTGGCTGGTGACGCTGGTGGATTCGTTCGTGCATAATTGTTATTTCAACTGGACGGGAAGTTTTCTCGGCGCGGCAGTGAAGGATGGCGGCGTGGGGATTCCCGGCAACTGGATCATGCCGGTCATGAGCGTCGGCCAGATCGCGGAAATCCTGACGATGTTCATCCTCGGCGCGACACTCGCACGGCTCGGTTGGCGGACGACGATGATCGTGGGCATCCTCGGCCACGCCGCGCGGTTTGCGGTGTATTCATTTTTTCCGGAGCATCCGTGGCTCATCATCGCGGTGCAGATTCTCCATGGCATCTGTTACGCATTCTTCTTCGCCACGGTTTATATTTTTGCCGATGCCTATTTTCCGAAGGACGCCCGGGCGAGCGCGCAGGGGCTGTTTAACGTGATGATTCTCGGCGCGGGCGCACTGCTGGCAAATTCCATCTGCCCGTATCTCGGCCAGCAGGTGTTCACGCATGGAAATGTTACAAATTTCAAAGGCTTGTTCCTTGTGCCGATGGTGTGCGGGCTGGTAGCGGCCGTGGCGCTAGCCTTGTTTTTCCATCCGCCTAAAGGCCTGAATGCGGGCAAGACGGAACATTGAAGGGCGCGTCTGGAAACGCAGGTCATGTTACCATTTTTGAACAAATGATACATTTTTCGGCTTTGAGAAATGATTTGCTGGCGTATTGTCAGCTACGCATTTGAAAAAACAGAAGGAAAATTTTCTAACGCACTCAACCAACTCATTAACAGGTCAATCATGAAAAATACAACCAACCAAGTTCCTTTTTGGAATTGTCTCAAAACTTCCGCCAAAACTCTGGCGGCGCTCGCCCTCTTCGGCGTCGCATCAACCGTGGCGCAGGCGCAGGTCACCTACACACCATTCTTCACCAAAGTCTGGGAAGTATTGCCAGGAGCAAATAATGAAATGAAGTCCACGGGCAACAACACTCGCGGCATCGCCATTAACCCGCTGACGACCAATGTGCTTTTTGCCTCCACTGAAAGCAGCAATCATGTTGGGGTCATTTCTGCCAGTAGCGGCAGCAATTTCTTGGGTGGCTTGAGCGCTTCGGGCGTGTCGGGCGGGGGCGGCAAAGCCATCTGCCAGGTGCGTGTGGCAGACGACGGCGCGGTTTATGCCTGCAACCTTGTTACTGCGGGAACTGGTTTCAAACTGTATCGCTGGGCATCGGATAGCGATTTTGCCACGGCTCCAGCCACGGTTGCCAACTCGCCGACCCTCCCACCTATGCGTCTTGGTGATTACATGGATATTCGCGGTTCTGGAATCAACACAGAAATAGTAGTCGTGGGCAACGGCGCAATTAATACTGCCGGTGTTTCCACCAACTTTGTAATTTTCCGTCCGACCGACGCCTCATGCACCACATTCACAAATTTTTCTATCACCATTCCTGGCGGGAGTGCGTCTATAAACGTTTGCGGGGGGGGTGTTGCCTTCGAAGGCACCAATAATGCAATCTGGGTGCGTCGCTCTGGTTCTCAAGAAACCCGCCGGGTCGTATACGCCCCGACCACCTTGACTGCAACCGTTCCACGGACCAATAACGTTGATCAGTCGGTCTGCACCGGGTTGAAATACTACAAAGGAACAAATGGCGTTGAGCTTCTGGCCACAGTCCAAATATCAAACCCTCGTCTGGCTCGTGTGTTCAATATTTCAACCAGCCCGAACAGCGGCACTTTGGTTTCAGTTCTATCATCAAACATGGTCACGGGGAATACAGACGTTAATGGTCAAGGCTATGCCGATGTGCAGAATGGAAATCTTGTGTTTTATTCCCAGAACAATTCAGCATTTTTATTTCAGGTCGGGTTCCTAACTCAGACTCCGCCGTCATCCCTCACTATTGGCAGCTCGGCGGGCACGGTGGTGGCTGGGTATGGTCTCAATGTGACGCTCACCGGCACCGCTTCCGGCACCGCGCCGCTAAAATACCAGTGGGTCTTCACCAACAGCACCACGACCAACATTCTGGTGTCCAACACGACCAATAATACCTACACGGTATCCAATATTGTTTCCGCCAATGCTGGCGGCTACTACTTTGTCGTGACCAACTCGTTTGGCTCCGTAACCAGCGGTGTGACGAGCCTGACTGTTCTGCCAAATGGTGGATCTTCTTTTGCCTCGCCGCTGTGGTCGCTCGCTCCAGACAGCCGTCCGTATCTTACCGGTGCTGGCACGGATACGCAGCGTGGTCTGGCCTATGATGCGAATTCCAACCGGGTCGTCGTGGTATCTCGCGTTTCGCACACCAACTTGAATGATCTCGTCACGGTTGAGCCTTATGGCGCAATTCTTCTGGACGCAAACACCGGCGCGGAAGTGGGCGAACTTGATATGAGCACCTTGTGGAGCACCACGCCTGTAGGCACTTTCCCGGTCAGCATGGTCGGGGTGGCGGATGATGGCGTGGTGTATGTTGCCAACCTCATCACGAGTGCCAACTCAGACACGTTTGCCATTTACAGTTGGCCCGCAGCGGATGGGCTGGTGGGCATGAACGGCACTCCGGCTTACTATTCGAATCCGATGGGTGTAGCCTATCCGGGAGCCGGTGGTCTGGGTCGTATCGGCGACTCGATGGCCGTGCGTGGCGCGGGAACGAACACGCAGATTCTTTGTCCGTTCCGCAACGGCACAAACATTTGTATCTTCACCACGGCCAATGGTTTCAACTTCGATGCGCATGTGATCGCGGTGACTAACCTTAGCCAGTCTGCTGAATTGACTGATCCGTTCGCCGGCGCTTCGCCGCTTGCCTTGGGCTGCGCGTTCGGTTCCGGCAACACGTTCTGGGCGAAGTCCTCTATCTACAACCTGCGTCAAGTTTCATTCAACTTGGATGACAATACCGCCGCCGTAATTGGCAGCCATGCCGTCAACGGCACCTCTGCGCCCTTGGGCGTGAACAACGTCGGCGGCTACATCGGCATCATCGGCCATAACGAATTGCCGATGAACCTTGCCCTCTATGACATCAATAAAACCGCAAACCTTACGACGGCCGGCGTATCTGACCGCGAACTGTTTGGCCTAGGCACTAACAGTGTGCCGAACGGTAACGGCACCGGTGCGGTGGGCTTTGACACGAAGCGCGCCCGCGCCTTCGCATTGAGTTCCAACAACGGCATCCTCGCGGTGCAAATCAATCCGGCGACGGGGGCCATCACCGCTGTTCCGGCCGGCGGCACGGTGACTTGGGTCGGCCCCGGTATCCTCCAGTCCGCCACCATCGTGAATGGACCGTATGCGGACGTGGTGGGCGCAATCAGCCCCTACACCAATACGGGCGCGAGCCAGTTGTTCTTCCGCATCAAACGCTGAAGACATTGCGATTAATCACGAAACGCCGCGTCCTTCAGGGCGCGGCGTTTCAGTTAAAATGGTGCAAAGGACGTCTCGTCTGTGAGTTTCTGCCGGGGTAAAAAACATTCGCAGACGGGAAGCCTGTGCCAACTAATGCCGGTTGAAAATTCATCCGCGTCGGCGGAAGTTAGTCACATGAGTCTAAAGTTTATTTTGAATTTGGCCCGTCTGCTGGGAATTTACTTTCTCACTGCGCCCGCGTTCGCCGCGCCCATTCGCGATGGCGGCATTGACCCGGCGAATCTTGGCAAGGGCGTCTGGATTTATGCGATGAAGGATGCGACGAACAAACTCGGCGGACACATTGCCGCCGTGACGAATATCAACAGCCTGATGGCCTATTACAAATCCGCCGGGCTGCGCTACTGCATTATCAAATCCGCCACTGGCGACAAACTCTTCGGCGACTGCACCACTGGCGGTCAACTCACCAGTAATCTCGTCAACCTCGCGCACTCCAACGGCATCGCCGTCTTCGGCTACAACCGCTCTTCCGGCTCGAACATCGTCGGCGAAGTGGCGATGGCCGACTACGTTTTCAACCAAGGTGCGGACGGCTTCGTGTTCGACGCCGAGGCGGAATGGGAGACCGGCAACGCGTGGATCACCAACGGCCCCGCGCAGGCGTGGTCGCTTTGCTCGCAGGTGCGCTCGAACTGGCCCAATAAATTTCTCGCCCACGCGCCGTTCCCGATCATCTATTTTCACGCAAGCTTTCCCTACAAAGAATTTGGCTACTGGTGCGATGCGGTGATGCCGCAGATTTATCATTTCTCCAGCACCGGCTTAAGAGGTTCGCCCAGCGCTGCGATCAACTGGTCGGACGTGAACTGGGCGACGTGGCAAAATTCGCTGGCCGGTTTGCCCCAAACAAATTACGCCGGCACACCCGTCGCCTGGACGAACGCCATCAAGCCCATTACGCCGTTGCAGGATGTCTATGGCGAAGTCATCAGCGGCGGCATCATCTGCGAAGGCGCCGCCAGCTTGGTGTATGCGCCCGAAGATGTGCTGGAGTTCATTGACTACTCCGCCGCTGATCCGCACGCGCAAACTGTCGGCGGCTATCGCGGGATCAATTTTTGGCGCGCGGACACCATCGGCACAAACCAATGGGTCAACATCATTGCGGGCAACAGCGGAAATTATTCCAACCTCGTCAACAACCTCGTGCTGGATGATTCGCGTGCCACTTACGTCGGCGCGTGGAACGCCGTGAAAGTGTTTGGCTCAACCACGACGCTGCCAACCTTCTACGGAAATTTCGGCACCAACGGCACGGACACGAATTGCTTCGGCACGAACTATTGCTACAAGGCGCAGGGCGTTGGCGCGGCTTTCGCGCAATTCACGCCGAAAATTTTGATTCCGGGAAAATATGATCTGTTCCAGTGGCATCCGTTTTTCACGAACGCCTCGTCCGGCACGCCCTTCGTCATCGGCACACCGTCGGGAACGAACACGGTCTTGGTCAACCAGCAGACGAACGCCGGCAATTGGTCCTTCATCGGACGGTTTAATTTTTCCACCGGGACAAATAACTTCATCCGCGTGCTGGATAGCTTTTCCGACGCCGCGAACTTCGCCCTCGTGGACGGCGTGAAGCTGATGTATGCGGACGCCGACCTCGCGCTCGACAATACCAACGCCGAGGTCAGCTACACCGGAAGCTGGAGCACCAGCGCCTCCGCCACGGACAAATACAAGTCCGACTACCGTTTTGCTAACACCGCGAACAGCACCACCGCCACCGCGACCTTCCGCCCGGATTTTCCGAACGCCGGGCTTTACGACGTGTCCGTGTGGCACTCCGTCAGCGGCAACCGCGCCACGAATGCGCCGTGGACGATTTCCTTTTTCGGCGGCAGCACGAACATTTTGGTGAACCAGCAAATCAATGGCGGCGGCTGGTTTCAAATTGCGGCGGCGCGTCCATTTGCAGCGGGGACGAATGGCTTCGTGCAGTTGAGCAACTACGCCAGCAACAGCGTGGTCATCGCCGACGGCGTGAAATTTTCCTTCGCCGGTCCGCTCGCGCCCGTGGCGATGTCCGCCATCGCGCGCCAGCCGGATGGCCGCGTCAATCTCGGCGTGAACAGCACGCCCGGCTACGACGTGGTGATTGAGCGCACGACGAATTTGACAACGTGGTCGCCGCTGACGAATCTGCTGAACACCAATGGCGCGCTGAATTTCACCGACAGTTCCGCCTCCAACCAAAACGCCGGCTTTTACCGCGCCCGCCAAAATTAAAAAATTATGAACAACTCCCATTCAAAAATTCGCCGACCGAACCATTCGGCTTTCACGCTGATTGAATTGCTCGTGGTCATCGCCATCATCGCGATTCTGGCGGCGATGCTCCTGCCCGCGCTCGCGGCGGCCAAAGAAAAAGCCCAGCGCATCAAGTGCGTCAGCAACCTCAAGCAGATCGGCCTCGCTACGCAGATGTATCTCGGCGATAACGCCGACCGGCTGCCCGGCCCGTGCGGCCTTGTCATCAGCAAGCGTTTTTACATCACCGACCGGACCGTGGGTGGCCCCAGTCAGGGACCGGTGGAATTGATTGGCTACCTCGCGCCGTATCTTGCGATTCCGATTCCGAAAGCCAACTCCGGCATTTACAGCACCGGCGCCGTCGCCATTTGCGCCTCGTTCGATAAGGCCACACTCGGCACGAACGTCTTCAGCTACGCCATCAATCAGGCGCTCACCAATTCTGTTGGCAACGTCCTCCTCTATCCGTTCGGCCAGTGGGATTCTAGCACCGCGCCCATTTCGCAAAAAGTCGCGCCGGCAAAATTGAGTGCCGTGCAGCGCCCGTCCGAAGCCTGGATGGCAATGGACTTGGATCAGTCGGTTGCCAATCTTGGCCCCACCTACGGCCTGCCCAGTAAACCAGTGCACGGCACCTCTCGCTGGAACCGGCTTTACCTCGATGGCCGCGTGCAAGGTGTGAACAGCAAAAATGATTTATGAAAAAAAACGTTCCTTGGTCGGCGCGCCGAGTGACCGCTTTCACGCTGATTGAATTGCTCGTCGTCATCACCATCATCGCCATTCTCGCGGCGATGCTGTTGCCCGCGCTCGCGGCCGCAAAAGCCAAGGCGTATCAAATCAACTGCACCAGCAACCTCAAGCAAATTGGCACCGCCATCCAGATGTATGTGAACGACAACAATGACAGACTGCCCGGGCCTTGCTGGACTGGAATGTTTTTCACTTACACGACCACCAGTCCAAACGGTGACCGTTACAATGGTTCGCTCGCGGCTTTCCTCACTTCTTATCTCGGCTACCCGACGCCCACCTCGTTGCTGAACACGGCGGTCGTATCCATTTGTCCCGCGCAAAAATTAAAACTGCCGGTGAAAACACTCAACCCACCGCTCTACGTTCCGGTAAGTTATTTTTCACAGGCAAAAATCACCAACGACCCGCCGACGGGAGCTGACGTGACGACCTTTACATTTGGCCGTCCGGATAGCGCCCCTGACCGTGCGCCGACGAAAAAACATCTTACCATCAAACGTCCGTCTGACGTTTGGGTTATGACGGACTGCGACGTGCAGTTTTTGAACAGTCTCGGCTATACCGCTAGCTCGGGAGTGACCTATTACGATTACGTTCCAACCTTACCCGTTCACTCCGGCAAATCACCCGCGCGGCGCAATTATCTTTTCTACGACTGGAGCGTGCGCAACGTCAGCACGCCGCAGTAATTATTTCCACTGCGGTAGAATCTCCTTGATGGGCGGCCACTTCGCCGCGTTGGTGATGCTTGTCTGGTTCCACGTCGTCGCGAGGTAGCCGACGACGTTCGTGGGTTGCGCCTGCGCGAAATCGCTCAACTGCTGCGCCGCCTTCAACGGCAAAAATCCTGACGGCCAGACGCGAAAACCTTTTTCTGCAAGATACGGCACGGATGGGTATTCCCGCCGCCACTCGTAATGCCAGTCGCACAGCACGATGTCGCGTGGAATTAAATCCACGGATGCGCTCGTGTCATTCCGAGTGTTGTCGTAACGGGACCAGCCCTGATACTTCGTCCCAATGACGCGGTCGGCCCACATCAGCATCTCCAATTTTTTCTCGCGGACGATGTGCGTATGGAGCGCGTTCACTTGCGCGGCAAACAGTTCCGCCGGATTTTTCCCACGGCAGCGCGGGCAGTCCGCCGCGCCGAGCAAATAGACTTCATCCATCCCCACATGAATCGCATCCGCCTCAAACACCTCGGCCATTTCATCCAGCAGCGGGAAAATAATTTCATTCAGTCCGGGTGCCTGCGGACACCACTCGCGGCAATAAATATTTGTGTCCGTCAGTGAAAGTGACACCGACTCACTGAATTCAGGATACACCCTGAGCAACGGCTCCAGCCGTTTGCCAAAGGACTGGTGGCCGAGGCAGTTGAATTCCGGGATGAGCCGGATGCCATTGCGCTTTGCGGCGGCGGCGAGCGCGTGCGCCGTCCGGCGCGTGATGAAATTTGTTAGCGACAACTCCGGGTGTGAACGGAATTCCAGACTGTAGTTCACTTCAATGACCACGGTGTTCGCGCCCGCCGCCGCGAGCGCGGGCAGCGTGCGGATGAGTTCCTGCGCGCGTGATTCGCGGTCCACCCACAGATGCACGCCGCGCCACGCGCCGGAAATTTGCACCGGTGGCGGCGTGTTTTCCGTCCGCGTCATGCAGCCCGCCAGCAGCGTGCCGGCCAGGAGGGCGAGGGCAATTATTTTGACGGCACATTTTCTCTTCATGCCGCCAGCTTAACGACAGAAAGGGGCGGCGCAACTGTTCTGAAATAAATTCGGCCACCTGTTACAAAACCGCAAGAGAAGCCATAACTTTTGACTTTTAACCGCGGAAAATGGTGCAAAATTAGAACTATGCAAAATTCGTTGCTGCCACAAATTCAGAAACAGCCACGCCGGAACTTTTGTTCCCGTGCCGCTAAAAAATCTCCCGCCGCGTTCACGCTGATTGAGTTGCTCGTCGTCATCGCCATCATCGCGATTCTGGCGGCGATGCTGCTTCCGGCCTTGGCCAAGGCCAAACAGCGGGCTTACATGATTAACTGCGTAAGTGACGCCAAGCAACTGGACTTATGCGCCATCATGTATGCTGGCGACAACGGCGATGCGGTTGTTAATAATGAGTCCAACGGCAATGCGGCTTGCGGGCTAAAAGCTTGGGTAAGTGCTGGCAGCACATTTCCACCTTATACCGGCAATGCCCGAACGGATGCTACAAATTCAGCTGCAAAGAACGGAATACTTTACGACTACAACAAGAGCCCCAATATTTATCACTGCCCCGCTGATCAACTGTTGGTCTTTGGCTCAACCACCCTTCGCTACCGCAGCTATTCCATTTCCACCGGCATGAACTGGGCGAATGCGGGGGACTACACTTCTGCCTACGCCAAGGCCAGCTACAAGAAGTTTTCTGCCATGAATAACCCAGCGCCGGTGAATGCGGCGTATTTTATTGAAGAAGCTGGCAACAGCATTGACAACAATGTCATTGGGGTCTTTGTTCAGGATTCGACGGTGTATTGGAATGTTCCCAGCAACCGCCACAACAATAGCGGCGTCATTGGCTTTGCGGACGGTCACGCGGAAAACCATCGCTGGCAATCCAAATGGCTGCCGGCGGCAAACGCCATAGCCGACACCGGCGCTGGGAACCAAGGAGTCTCTTTCAACGCAGCTTCTGGCGGCGCGGCGCAGGATAAGGACTATGCCTATCTGATGACCGTGGCTCCGCAAACTGGCCCATAATTTTATCGCGTCAGCCACCAGCAATGAGATGAAACCTGACGCATCCTGTCGCTGGTCAAACTCTGGCGCGGGAGAAATTTCTTATGCCTGAACTCACCCGCCGAAAATTCCTCACCCGCACCACGCTTGCCGCACTGGCTGTCGGGGCGTATGAAGTGCCGTTCATCCGCACCGCCCGCGCGGGTGAGCCGGGCGCGAATGATAAAATCCGCATCGGCCTCATCGGCTGCGGCGGTATGGGTTGCGGCTTGCCGTCCGGCGGCGACCTTGCGTGTTTTTTTCTCAACCCAGAAGTCGAGTGCGCCGTGGTCTGCGACATTGACGATGCGCGGCTCGCGCAGGCCTTGACGGTGTGTGAAAATCACAATCGCAAGAAGCCCGACACGGTGAAAGATTTCCGCCGCGTGCTGGATCGCAAGGACGTGGACGTGGTGCTCATCGCCACGCCGGATCACTGGCACGCATTGCCGACGGTCATGGCGGCGCAGGCGGGCAAAGATATTTACGTTGAGAAGCCGTTGGCAAAGACGATTGATGAAGGCCGCGCCATGCTGGAGGCCGTGAAAAAACATAATCGCGTCGCGCAGATGGGTTCGCAGTGGCGCAGCGCCGCGCACATCATCGAGGCGACGGAGATCATCAAGTCCGGCAAGCTCGGCCACGTCAGCCTCGCGCGCGCGTGGGCTTTTCTCGACTGGCTGCCGAGCATCGGCCACGTTGCGAACGGTCCGGTTCCCGCCGGTGTGGACTACGATATGTGGCTCGGCCCCGCGCAGCAGCGCGCGTTCAACGCGAATCATTTTCACTTCAACTTTCGTTGGTTCTGGGATTACGCCGGTGGCTTGATGACTGATTGGGGCGTTCACTTGCTGAACATCGCCTCGATGGGTTTGCCGCCAGAGAATCCCAAGTCCGTCACCGCCGCCGGTGGAAAATTCATTCTCGATGACGATTCGGAAACCCCGGATTCGCTTGTCACCGTTTACGATTACGCGAAGTGCCAGGTGATTTGGGAGCATCGCGCCGGCTTGAACAACGGCTTGAACGGTCGCTCGTGGGGCATCGAGTGGCACGGCACGGAGGGAAATATCATCTTGAACGACGCTGGCTACGAACTCGTCACCGAGCCGAAGAAGGCGAACATTCCGTCGCAGAAAAAGAAAGGCTCCGGCGATCCCCGCCCCGCGCACGTCCGCAATTTTCTCGACTGCGTAAAATCACGCCAGCAGCCCGTGCTGAACCTCGAGGTCGCCCAGCGCGTCACCACGCTCGCGCATCTCGGCAACATCGCCTATCGCACTGGCCGCAAGATTGTGTGGGACGACGTCGCGGAAAAAGTCGTTGGCGACCAAGAAGCCGACAAACTTGTCAGTGTGAAATACCGCAAGCCGTGGCATCTGCCGGGGATGCGGCGCGGCTAAATCGTAGCGGCGTCTCGGCAGAACGCCGCACACTATAATGAGGTCCGTGCCGTTACAGTTTGCAGGCTTGAAAAAAAATTGACAGTTTGACCGCATGAAAACCACCAACCAAATCCCCCGTCGCCAATTCATCCAACTCTCCGCGCTCGCCGCCGCCGGTGCATCGCTCGGCCTCGCTGGTTGCGCCACGAGCAAATGTTGCTCGAAGAAAAAACCGCGCATCGGCCTCGAACTGTATTCCGTCCGCAATGAGTGCAAGGCGGATTTCCACGGCACCATCGCGCAGGTCGCGAAGATTGGTTACACCGGCGTGGAGTTCGCCGGCTACTGGGGCTTGTCCGCCAAGGAAGTTCGCCAGATGATTGATGACCACGGCCTCATTACCTGCGGCACGCACACCGCGTATGAGGCGTTGTTGCCCGACAAGATTGACGCCACGATTGAGTTCAACCAGATCATCGGAAATAAATTTATCATCTGCCCCTACATGACCGGCAAGACGCGTGCCGAATGGCTCGCCCGCGCGAAGATGTTCAACGACCTCGCCGACAAACTCGCGCCGCTCGGAATGTTCACCGGCTATCACGCGCACAAGCACGACTTTGAACTCATCGAAGGCCAGTCCGCGTGGGACACCTTTTTCATGAATACGAAAAAGGAAGTTATCTGCCAACTGGACACGAGCAATTGCCGCGATGGCGGGCAGGATCCGGTCGAAGTGCTGCATCGTTATCCCGGACGCATCCGCAGCATCCACATCAAGCCCAACGGCGGCGGCCCCGAAGCCGTCATCGGCGAGGATAAAATAAATTGGCCCGGCGTGTTTGAATTTTGCGAAACGCGCGGCAACACCGACTGGTATGTCGTCGAACACGAGACCAGCAGCAAGCCGCTCAAAACCGTTGCGCGGATGTTTGAGAAGCTCAAGGAACTCGGCAAGGTGTGAACTCCGTCATCAGCCAGAATCGCGCGCTCGCGCTCGACGCGCTGCGCGGCTTGGCGATTCTCGCGATGCTGCTCTCCGGCCAGATGCCGTTTGATAGCCACGCGCTGCCTGCATGGATGTATCACGCGCAGGAACCGCCGCCCACGTTTCAGTTTCAAGGGAACCTCCCCGGCATTTCTTGGGTGGATTTGGTGTTTCCCTTTTTTCTGTTCGCGATGGGCGCGGCCTTTCCGCTCGCGTTGGCAAAGCGCATGGAAAATAAAACTCCGCCGTGGAAATTATTTCTCTTCGTCGCCGAACGGGGATTTCTCCTTGGCTTCTTCGCGCTGTTCGTGCAACTCATCCGACCTTACACGATGAATAATCATCCCACGACGGCAACTTGGCTCATCGCGCTGCTGGGATTTTTTATTTTCTTCCCCATCCTCACGCGCCTGCCGGAAGCGTGGCCGCGCGCGGTGAAAATTTCCATCCGTGCCGCTGGTTGGCTCGCGGCGATTTTATTTTGCGCGCTCGTTACCTATCCCGATGGCGACGGCTTCAAGCTCACGCGCAGCGACATCATCATCGTGGTGCTGACGAATATGGCGGTCTTCGGCGCTGCCATCTGGATGCTCACGCGCGAAAATCTTTTGCTGCGCGTCGGCGTCATCGGCCTCGTGCTGGCCGTTCGCATGAGCAATATGCCCGCCGGTCTTGATGGCTGGGTGCATGACCTCTGGATGAATTCGCCCGCGCCGTGGATTTACTCGCTCTACTATCTGCAATACCTCTGCATCGTGATTCCCGGAACCATCGCGGGCGACCTGATCCTGCAATGGACGCGCCGCGCCGCCCCCGCGCCGGGAGCGGTTGTGAAAAGCTGGCCGCTCGTCTGCTACGTTTTGGTTTTGCTGGTCATGCTTGCGATCGTGCTCGCCGCGCTCATCGGCTTGAAGGCGCGCTGGCTGCCGGAAACGGCGCTGACAATTTTTTCGCTGTGCCTCATCGGCTGGATGTTGCTGCGCGAGCCGTTCAACGCGACCGAGCAACTGTTCAAAAAACTTTTCAACTGGGCGATGTATTGGCTCGTGCTTGGTTTGATTTTGGAAACCTACGAAGGCGGCATCCGCAAGGACAGGGCCACGGTCAGCTATTATTTCATCACGTCCGGCCTGGCGATTTGCACACTCATCGCGTTCACCATCCTGATTGATGTGTGGAACCAGAAGCGCCCGCTGCGCCTGCTGATTGATAACGGCCAGAACCCGATGATTGCCTACGCGGGCATCAACAATTTCATCATACCCATCCTCGCGCTCACCGGCGGCGCGACGTTGCTGACGCAATTTGCCACAACGCCGTGGCGCGGCTTTTGCAAAGGTGCGATCATTACTCTGCTCATGGCGCTGACCGTGAGCTTCCTGACAAGGAAGAAAATATTTTGGAGAACATGAAATGAAAAATTTGCCCATCGCCATGGTGACGCAGGTATCCAACTTCCGCGAGGTTTTGGACTGCGGCAGCCCTCTGCCGCTTTTCATCCGCACGGCTGTTGATGCCAAAGCGCCAGAGGGCTGGCGCAGTCCAAGACGCTGCCGCGACGTTTCCCGCCCCGGAACCAAATGACTTTCGCATGAAATCCAATCTCCCCCGCCGTTCGTTTTTGAAATCCGCTGCGCTCGCTGCGCCGGCAGTTCTTTTCGCGCCAAACATTTTGACCGGCTGCGCGACGCAAAAAAAATCCGCGCACGAGCTTTCCGCTGACCTCGTCGTCATCGGCGGCGGATTGGGCGGCATCGCGGCGGCGTTGGCGGCGGCGCGGAATGGTTTGCGCGTCGTCATGACCGAGGAGACCGACTGGATCGGCGGACAAATTACGCAGCAGGCCGTGCCGCCGGATGAGAATCGCTGGATAGAAACCATCGGTTGCACCACTACTTACCAGCAGTTTCGTCAGGGCATCCGCGAATACTATCGGAAACATTATCCGCTCACCGACGCGGCGCGGGCGGACAAGTTTTTCAATCCGGGTAACAGTTGGGTGACGCGCATCGGCGGCGAACCGCGCGTGGCGCTGGCGGTTTTGAATGAAATGCTCGCGCCATTCACCGCCAGCGGGCGCGTGAAAATTCTGCTGAATCACCGCGCCATTTCCGCCGCCGTCAGCGGGGACCGCGTGGCGGCAGTGGCGGTTCGTGATTTGGAATCCGGCCAGGAAATTATTTTGCACGCGCCGTTTTTTGCCGACGCTACGGAGCAGGGCGATTTGCTGCCGCTGACCAAAACTGAATACGCGATCGGCGCGGAGGCGAAGTCCGAGACCGGCGAGGCGCACGCGCAGGATGTGGCCGACCCCGGCAATCTCCAGGGCTTCACGATGTGCTTCGCGATGGAGTATCTCACAGGCGAAGACCACACAATTTCCAAACCGCGCGATTACGATTTCTGGCGCAACTTCACCCACAGCACGAGCGCGCAGAAAAATTATCACGTCCTGAATTTCGAGGAAGCCGCGTCGAAGAAAATTGGTTTTGACCCCGAAGCGCGCAAAGGATTTTTCACCTACCGCCGCATTGCTGACCGCGATTTGTTTCGTCCCGGATTTTATCGCGGCGACATCTCCATCGTGAACTGGCCGCAGAATGATTATTCCTTCGGCGCGATTTGCGACGTGAGTGACGCGGAGTTTCAAAAGCACGTTACCGCAGCGAAGCAGATGAGTTTGTCGCTGCTCTACTGGTTGCAAACCGAAGTGGAGCGTCCTGATGGCGGCGCGGGCTGGAAGGGTTTGCGGCTCCGCCCAGACATCGTCGGCACGGCGGACGGGCTGGCAAAGTATCCTTACATCCGTGAAGGTCGGCGCATCAAGGCGGAGTTCACGGTGCTGGAACAGCACGTCACCACGGTGGCGCGGATGGCGGAAACGGGTTTGAAAAAAGAGGAAGTCCGCGCCACGCAGTTTGCGGACACAGTGGGCATCGGGCATTACGCGATGGATCTGCATATCACGACGCGCGGCGACCACGCGAATTACGGCGGCACGCTGCCGTTTCAGATTCCGCTCGGCGCGCTGATTCCGCAGCGCGTGGAAAATCTTTTGCCAGCCTGCAAAAATCTCGGCGTCACGCACCTCACGAACGGCTGCTACCGTCTGCATCCCGTGGAATGGAACGTGGGCGAGGCGGCGGGCGCGCTCGCGGCGTTTTGCGTGGCGCAGAAAAAAATGCCGCGCGCGGTCTGGAAAAATTCTGAACTGCTCGCGGATTTTCAAAAGCGGCTCCGCCACGACGGCGTGCGGCTGGAATGGCCGAAAGATTTGGTGATGAAATGAAAATTGCGCACACATTTTTTTCATCCTCGTCGTCGTTCTCGTCCTCGTCCTCGAAACTGTTTTCCTGGTTGAAACCGGAATGTCCGGTCAGTTCGGTTGGTCGCTTTCCCCTCACCCCGGCCCTCTCCCCTCCATCCGATGGAGCGGAGAGGGAGAAACGTTCCCAGCGTTTTTTCAAAATCACGCCACCCGTTTTTAGTTTGGTTTCGAGGACGCGGAGAATTGCCCTGTGGTTCGCGTTGCTGGCTGTTTCTAATTTTATTTCATTGCGCGCTGCCGTTACCGTGGACGTTGACATCTGCGTTTATGGCGGAACTTCCGGCGGGGTGACGGCGGCGGTGGCGGCGGCTCGGCTCGGCAAAACGGTCGCGCTCATTTCGCTCAACAACCATCTCGGTGGAATGTCGGCGAGCGGCTTGGGCGTGACCGACATCAGCCTTTCACCGCCGAACGAGCCGAGCTACATCGGCGGGCTGTCACGGGAATTTTACACGCGCGTCGGCCAACAATACGGCTCCGGCAATCCGGTTTATTATTTTGAGCCGAAAGTTGCCGAGCGCGTTTTCTGGCAACTGGCGACGAACACTTCTGGCGTGACGGTGTTCACAAATTTATTGCTCGCCTCGGCGACGTTGACCAGCAATCGCCTCACTCAAATCACCATGCAGGACGGCTCGGTTTTTCGCGCGAAGCAATTCATTGATACGACTTACGAAGGCGACTTGATGGCGGCGGCGGGCGTGACGTTCACTTGGGGGCGGGAAAGTTCAACCAACTATAACGAAAATCAGGCCGGCACGCGCGTCCTCGGCGGTTCCTACAACTACGACCCGTATGTGATCCCTGGAAATCCCGCGAGCGGCGTCCTGCCGCTGGTGAACACAAATGGCATCGGCAGCACCGGCGGTGCGGATCAGCGTTTGCAGTCCTATAACTTCCGGCTTTGCCTCACGCAAGTAGCGACCAATAAAATTGCCATCGCGCCGCCGACAAATTATTCCGCGACGAATTACGAACTCGTGCGCCGCTACGTCAACGCCCGCGCCGCGACGAACGGTTCCATCTCGTTGAGTTCGCTCATTCACATTCAGCAAATTATTCCGAACGGCAAGACGGACATCAATGCGAACGGCGAGTTGTCCACGGATTACGTTGGCTACAATTACACTTGGGCCACGAACACTTACGCCGGGCGCGCGGTCATTCGGCAGGCGCATGAAGATTATATTCGCGGCCTGCTTTATTTTTATCAGACCGCGACGAACATTCCCGCGAACCTCAACACCGAGGCGCAGTCGTGGGGACTCGCGGCGGATGAATTCACCGATACCGGCGGCTGGCCGTGGCAAATCTACGTCCGCGAAGCGCGTCGCATGGTGAGCGGTTACGTCATGACGCAATCGAATTTTGAATCGCGCGTCACCGCGCCGGACGCCATCTGCCTTGCGCGTTACGACATTGATTCGCACCTCGTCTCGCGCATCGCGAGTGGCGGCTGGACGCGGCATGAAGGTGGCGTGGGCGGTTCACCGCCGTTTCCGTATCCGATTTCCTACCGCTCCATCGTTCCGAACACGAACGAGTGTCAGAATGTATTCTCCACCTTCGCACTATCGGCCAGCCATGTTGCGTTCGCCTCGTGCCGGATGGAGCCGGTGTTCATGATGACGAGCCACGCGGCGGGCGTGGCCGCGGCGTTTGCGATTGATGACAACGTGGCTGTGCAAAATTTGAACTACACCAAACTCTCCGCGCAACTGCGCGCGGATGGAATGATGCTGGTGTGGAGCGCCGCGTCCGCCGCGACGAACGGCATCATCATTGACCAAAGCAATACAACGAACGTGACCGTGACCGGCAGTTGGTCCACCGGCGCGAACGCGGGGGGGTGGAACGGCGATTATTTTCTGGATGGAAACGCCGGCAAAGGAACGAAGTCCGTCGCCTACACGCCGGTGATTCCCGTCAGCGGCACTTACCAGATTTATGCGTGGTGGGTGGCATCCTCCGGTGCGTTCCGCGATCCTCGTGTGCCGATTGACATCGTGCATCCCGGCGGCACGAACCGCGTCTATGTGGACCAGCGCAGCGGCGGCTCCGCGTGGAATCTTTTGCTCACGACCAATCTCAACCTTGGCACCAACGCGCGCGTCATCATCCGCAACGACAGCACGACGAATTTTGTCATCGCCGATGCGGTGCGCTTTCTCGGCACGGGCGGCGCGGCGCCGGGCGTGGGGCCGACGGTGGTGGAAGTCGTCGCGAGCGACGCAGTCGGCGGCGAGTTTGGCACGAACAGCGGACGCTTCAGCATCGTCCGCAGCGGCGATACGAACCTCACTGTGCCGGTGAGCTTCACCATCGGCGGCAGCGCGGTTCCCGGCACGGACTACGCGCCCATCACGACGAACGTGACGCTCGGCTTCAACGTGATGGCGACAAACATTTTTGTGACGCCGCTCGGCGGAAATTTGAACACGAACGCCGTGACCGTGACGCTGACTCTTGCTTCGTCCACGAATTACACTTTCACCGCGCTCTCGAACGCGACCGTGAACATCCTCGACCGCCCCATCAACAACTGGCTGCG